>RQOI01000397.1 GCA_003854995.1 Candidatus Zhuqueibacterota bacterium | reverse complement strand
ATGAAGGAGATCGTTTTCAAAAATGTCAAATCCGGCGGCGCATCGCCGCCAAAAATACGGAAAAACAGATTAGCCGGCGTCGGTGAGAGAAAATAGGTATAGATCAACCATGTGACGGTCGAGGCCAGTGTCAACACAAATGTCACTGCCGCTCCCATGCCGATGGCCGAGTCGAGTTGCTTTGAGACACCAATGTACGGACAGATGCCAAGAAACCGGGAAAAGACAAAGTTGTTGATAAAAATGACGCCGAGTGAAATGACAAACAAGCTTTGCAGATTCATAGACAACCTCGATACTCATTTGGCTCTTTTGTTTTCGAGCCAATTAAAAAAGCCCAATACAAAACCGATCGTTAAAAAAGCGCCCGGGGGCAAAATCATGATCAGGACGGGTTCAAAACCGGGATTCATCACCGGAATGCCCATAAAACTGCCGTTGCCCATGAACTCCCGCAGGGTGCCGAGAAGCAGCAGGGCAATGGTGAATCCTATTCCCATGCCAAGTCCATCCACTATCGACAGTCCGATGCCATTTTTCCCCGCAAATGCTTCAGCGCGGCCCAGGATAATGCAATTCACCACGATGAGCGGGACGAATATGCCCAGTGTCTTGTGCAATGCCGGGAGAAAACCAGCCATTGACAAATCGACGATCGTCACAAACGTAGCAATGACGACAATATAAATCGGGATGCGTATTTTAGCCGGAACGATTTTGTGGATGAGAGAAATGATCGAATTTGAGCACAGCAGGACAAAGGTGACGGCCACACCCATGCCCAACGCGCTCTCCACTGAATTGCTCACGGCCAGGGTTGGGCAAAGACCCAGTGCTTGCTTAAAGACAGGATTCTGCTTATAGAGACCTTTGGTAAACTCTCGTACTACAGACATGGTCGCCTCAAAATTCTAATTTGGTTTGGCTTTGTCAGCCAATAATTTTTCATACGCTGCCACAACAGATTTCGTCAAAGCGCGAGATGAAATCGTCGCACCGGTGATGCTCTGAATATCACCACCATCCTTGTCGACTGCCACCTGCCCTGCCGGTCTGGCTATGAACTGTTGGGTGAACCATGGCGCATCGTCGCCGTGCCTGATTTCCTCGACCTTTGTGCCCAAACCAGGCGTCTCCACCTGATTCAAAACCTTCATGCCCAAGATATTGCCAAGAGTATCGACGCCAACCATGGTTTCAATGACGCTTGAATAGCCCGATCCATGTGAAACAAACGCATAACCAATCAACTCTTTCTTTTCCGGCGTCTTATAGCCGACATAGTAGAGGATCACATCCTCGTCTTGCACCGGAAATATCGCTTCGCGCGGTGCGCTGGGGAGTGCGATCGTCAGCGCCCGTTCCAGCTGCAGCGCTTTTTGCGCCTCAATGCGCGGCTTGGTGACATTATAAATGCCGGCCAGTGCGCTCGCGGCGATGGTGGTGATCAGCATCAAAAGACCGCCGAGTTTGCATAACTCTTTCATCCTGTCTTCTTTCCTCCAAAAACTCTTGGCCGAGTCCATCGATCGAGCAACGGTGTCAGCAGATTCATCAGCAGGATCGAATACGATACACCTTCAGGATAGCCGCCGAATTGTCGAATCACGACCGTGATCACGCCGCAGCCGACGCCAAAATAGACGCGGCCGGCAAACGTGATGGGCGTTGTGACCATATCAGTGGCCATGTAGAATGCGCCCAGGATGAGTCCACCGGACAGAACATGAAAAATAGGATTACCGCTGAATAGGCCATCAGCGCCGCCGAAAATCCAGCTCAGCAGGGCGACGGTGCCGACATAGGTGAACGGGATTTTCCAGCCGATATAGCGTTTGTACATCAGAAACGCTGCGCCGATGAGAAGCAAGAGGGTTGATGTTTCGCCGATGCAGCCACCGATTCGGCCGATGAACAGTTCTCGCAAAGAATCGTAAAGCTGACCAATCGCCTCGCTCGCTTCCATCTTTTGCGCCGGGGAAAAATTCTGCGGATGCCGTAAAACTTCCTGCGCCGCTTTCAGGACGTTGAGCGGCGTGGCGGTCGTAATCGCATCAATCCCAGAGACAGTGCCGCCTTTGGGCACAGCCGCGGAGAATATCGTCATATGGGTCGGCCACGACGCCAGCAAGAATGCGCGGCCAAGAAGGGCCGGATTCATCGGATTGTGTCCCAGGCCGCCGAACACCATCTTGCCGACGGCAATGGCAAAAAAGGAACCGACAGCCGGCAACCACAATGGCACACTTGGAGCGACATTATAGGCCAGCAGGATGCCGGTTAAAATCGCACTGCCATCGTAAACGGTGACGGGACGTTTCATCATGATCTGCAGGAGCGCCTCAGTTGCGACAGCGGAGACAGCTGCGATCGCGATGATCCACAGGGCGCGCAGGCCAAAGAAGTAGATGGATCCGATCGCAGCGGGCACCAACGTCAAAATGACCGTGTACATTATCTTGGGGATCGAATCCTGAGCGTAAATGTGCGGAGAGCTGGAGACAAAATATTTCTTATCCATGGATAGCTTTTATTTTCCTATTATGTCAGTTCGCTTTTTTTCGCTTTTGCATGACTCTGAGCTTGCCATTTTTTATCCAGTGGACCAGATTTATATTCGCCGGACAGACGAATGCGCACGAACCACACTCGATGCAATCGAGTACGTGATAGGATTCAGCATCATCAAAACGCTCGTGCTTGACAAATTGGCCGAGCATCTTGGGGAGGAGGCCCATCGGACACGCATCGACGCAGTGCGCGCATGAAATGCAGGGCAGCTCCTGCTTTCTCCGACTCTGCTTTTCGGTCAACACCAAGAGCCCGGACGTCCCTTTTATGACGGGCGCTTCAATATCAGATTGCGCAAGGCCCATCATCGGTCCACCCATGATGATTTTTCCGGCATCCTGGGTCAGTCCATTGCACTGGTTGAAAACATGCGAAAAGGGAGTACCGATGGGGACCTGCAAATTCTTTGGGCTTTTTATGCCCGCTCCGGTGATTGTCACGACGCGTTCAACCAGCGGACGCCGATAAGCGACCGCATCGTAGACAGCTGCAGCGGTGCCGACATTGTGAACAACACAGCCGATATCCATCGGCAGGCCGCCGGCCGGCACGCGCCGATTGATGATGGCTTTGATCAGTTGTTTTTCAGCGCCCTGGGGATACTTTACGTGCAGGGCATAAACCTTGAATGGTAAATTGAGCTCGGCAATTTTTTGTCGCAGGACCTTGATCGCGTCCATCTTGTTGCTTTCAATGCCGATGGCGCCAGACTTGGCGCCCAGCACCTTGAAGAGAATTTCCATGCCCCGGATGATTCTTTCCGGTTCTTCCAGCATGAGCCGATGATCAGCGGTCAAATAGGGTTCGCACTCGGCGCCATTCAAGATGAGGGTGTCGATTTTTTTATCAGGCGGCGGGCTTAATTTCACATGCGTTGGAAAAGTAGCGCCGCCCATGCCGGCCAGACCGGCCGCCTGAATGCGATTGATGATCTCCTTGCGACTGAGTTCAGCGTACTTGGCATCAAAGCCGATGTCGTCGCGCCACTTTTCTTGACCATCATTTTCGATGACAACGGACAGCACTTTGCCGCCCAGGGGATGTGGCCGAGCCTCGATGGCGCTGACCGTACCGGAGACACTCGCATGCGACGGGACAGAGACGAAACCGCCGCTTTCGGATACTGGATCGCCAATTCGAACAGCATCGCCCGCTGCAACTATTGGTTTTGCGGGTGCACCGATATGCTGCTGCATCGGGATGATGACGGCGGGTGGTGCCGGACATTTTACTATAGAAGATGATTCGGTTATTTTTTTAGAGGCCGGGGGATGAATGCCGCCGGAAAATGACTTGCTGCTCATGAATCCCACTGCACACTCCGTTCATAATCGTTGTTCGGAACACGCGTATTCAAAGTTTTGATAGTTAATGCAAGGTGATGAGTATGGAGTCTTTCTATAGCTGCTTTAATTCTGTGAGAAATTCTTCTTTTGCTTGAAAATTTCGGTACACGGATGCAAAACGAACATAGGCAATTTCATCGAGCTCTTTCAACTCGGCCATGACCATTTCGCCAATTTCCTCAGATGCTATCTCCTCGACACCCTTGTCGCGAACAGCGTACTCTATTTTTGAGGCCGTCTGTTCAATAGCGGCTGCGGATACGGGTCGCTTGATGCAGGCGAACTGGATGCCTCTGATGAGCTTTGTCCGGTCAAACTCTTCGCGCGTGCCGTCCTGTTTAATGATCCAAAGAGGAATCTCATCGACCGTCTCGCGCGTCGTGAAACGACGGCTGCATTTGATGCATTCCCGTCGCCGACGAATCGACCGACCGCCATCCCGAGTGCGTGAATCAATCACTTTGGTGTCGTGATAACTGCAAAATGGGCATCTCATAGTAAACCCACGAAAAGATCGTTTTAATGTGCGTACAAGGGAAATCTTTCACAGAGTTCGCGAACCCTGGCGCAAACCGCATGCTGCGTCGTTTCGCTGGCAATATTGACCAACACATCATCGATGAACGCGGCGATCGCCCGCATCTCATCCTCTTTCATACCGCGAGTCGTGAGCGCCGGCGTGCCCAGTCGAATGCCACTGGTGACGAATGGACTCTGATCATCGAACGGCACCATATTCTTATTCACGGTGATGCCGGCATTTTCCAGCGCGCGCTCCGACTCTTTGCCGGTCAATCGATGCGTTCGCAAATCGATGAGCATGAGGTGCGTATCTGTGCCGCCGGAGACCACATGGTAACCACGCGCGCTCAGGGCGGCGGCTAGCGCTTGCGCATTCTTGATCACCTGCTTCTGATAATCGACAAACTCGGGCTGCAGCGCTTCTTTAAAAGCGACCGCTTTGGCAGCGATCACGTGCATCAACGGCCCGCCCTGAAATCCCGGAAACACATTAAAGTCCACCAATTCGGAGTATTTTTTCAAAGCTCCTCTTGGATTTGTGATCCCCATATCGTTTTCAGCGTCACGCCCGATCAGAATCATGCCACCGCGCGGTCCGCGCAGCGTTTTATGAGTTGTCGTCGTGACCATGTGACAGTGCGGCAGAGGGCTCTGAATCAGTCCCGCAGCGATGAGCCCTGCCGGGTGCGCGATATCCGCGACAAGTTTGGCGCCGATCTTGTCAGCTATGCCGCGGAAGGCCGCATAATCGAATTCACGGCCATAGGCGCTCGCGCCGGCGATGATCAATTTTGGCTTTTCCTTCAGGGCAATGTCTTCAACACGATTCATATCGATGACGCCGTCTTTCGTCACGCCATAATGAACCATTTTGAAAAAACGGCCGGAAAAATTGACCGGACTGCCGTGCGTCAAGTGTCCGCCGTGCGCCAGATCCATGCCCAGCACCGTATCGCCAAAGTTGATCAAACTGAAATAAGCGGCCATGTTCGCCTGCGAACCGGAATGCGGCTGTACGTTCGCATGCTCGGCATGAAAGAGCTTTTTTGCCCGTTCTCGCGCCAGCTCCTCGGCGATATCGACAAACTCGCAACCGCCATAGTAACGCTTTGCCGGATAGCCTTCGGCGTACTTGTTCGTCATCACCTGGCCCATGGCTTCGAGCACCGCCAGGCTGACAAAATTCTCGGAGGCGATGAGTTCGAGCTTGTAATTCTGCCTCTCCGTTTCCTTCTTTATAGCACTGTATATTTCGGGATCAAATTTCTCAATCAATGACATTCGGCAACGCTACCTTTTGCTTAGAGAATGTATTTTACTCACTCGAACGGCGTGTCGTCCACCTTCGAACTCTGTATTCAAAAAAATGCGAATCATTCGGATAGCCAGATCTATCGTCGTCGTCCGACCGCCTAGCGCGAGTATATTGGCATCATTGTGTTTGCGGGCCATTTCAACCATATAGTCCGAGGTGCAGAGAGCGGCTCTCGCACCTTTCATTTTGTTGGCCGCGATGCTCATGCCAATGCCGGTGCCACATATGATGATGCCTTTTTCGTGCTCACCGGCGCCTACCTTTTTGCCGATGAGGGCGCCATAGTCTGGATAATCAACCCGCTCGGGACTGTAGGCGCCATAGTCTTTATAGTCGATCTTGCTTTGAGCAAGATAGTCTATGATCTGCTGTTTGAGCTCAAATCCGGCATGATCACAACCAATGGCTATTGTCATTCAGTCACCAATGATGCTCAATCACCAGGGAAGCCATGCATAGCATTCGATCGCAGGTTGCTTCTGGTTCGGATGCATAAATCGATCTTCTGTCGTCGGCGTGTCAGTCTTGATATAGTTCATCTTTCTTTTGCCAAGATCAGCATATTGAACATCTTTGGACGCACCGAGCTGATAAAAAGCATAGGCTTTTTCATAAACGAGCTTGTCATCAAAGTTGACGATCCTTTTATCACGTTTGCTGATGCACTCATCCGCCGTCCTCGCATAAACGTCTCCCTTGACGATATATCCCAGGCCAAAATTTGGATTTTTATTGATGGCCTGCTGGGAGACGCTCATGGCTCTTTGCAGGTTGCCAAGTTCGAGGTGACAGGTGGCCATTTCGCAGATCACTTTGACATTATCGGGCTGAAGCGCCAATACTTTTTCGTAGCTTTTTATCGCTTCCGAGAATTTATCATCATTCTGCAGAGCGCTTCCCTTATATTCCAACGCCGTTGCATCATCCGGCGAAATGGCCAAAAATTTATCAAAATAGTCGACGGACTCGGCATATTGCTGCTCTTTGAACAGCATTTCGGCGATCTCGAACATGAGCGTCGCGTCTTCGGGATTGGCCTCCAGGGCTTTTTTCTTCTGCTCGATGATTTCTTCTGCGTCGTAGCCAAGTTGGGCGAGCAAAGACGCGATGATCTCTTGGGTTTGCGCATCGCCCGGATCGAGCTCGGCCAGTTTTTGATAGTTTTCAAGCGCTTCTTCCGCACGGTTCTCACTCATCAGCAATGGACCGAGGTTTTTATAGTCGGTTGTCGTCTGCCCATCGTACTTTATTGCGTTCTGATAGGCCTCGATCGCCTCTGGCACGCGTTGCAGCGCCGAGAGATAATAGCCTGCACTCCGATAAAAAAACGCATTATCAGGATAGATCTGCAGAGCTTCCTGGTAAACCACCAGCGCGCTATCCGGCTTGTCAAGTTTCAGATAAGAATCCGCCAGCTTTGTGTAGGTTGAAGGATATTTATGCTCTTTATCCATCACCGCCGCTTTTTTGAGAGGCGCGATGGCATCGACGTAATTCTTGTTTTTATGGTGCTCGTTGCCCGTACTCAGAGCGATCAGAAACTCCCGAGTCATTTGTTCTGACATGACCGTATCTTGTTGCGTGGGCTGCTCTGTCTTTGCCGTTTCGTCAACTGTCGAAGTGGTAGAGCCGCCCGCTGTTGTTGCGCCGCCCGTTGTCGTCGCGCAGCCTGTCATGAGAGACGATACTGCGATTCCTGCCACGATCATCATGCTAAACAAAAACAGTCCCATGAACATTTTTTTTCTCAACACTCTAATCCTCCTTGCCAGAAATGATGAACACTTTTTCGCCAGGTCTTATATCAACTCTTTATGGACAAGACAAAGGTGAGTCCGTAATGACATCAAAAAGATTTTTTGATTTTACCTAAAAATGGCCTAAAATGCAAGACTTTTTTGGCTGGTAGATTAGAACAGACGCTGAAACCATTTCTCAGCCATGGTGATGCTCGCGGTCAACCTGCTGAGGCTTTCAGAATAGGGATAGGCATGACCGCTGCTCCGTTCACCCACCTCGAGGGCGAGATCGATTCGGCCGGCGTTCTTATTAAAAGGAAAGCCAAGCCCAGCGGTGACGAAAAATTCTGTGGCCTGGTCGCCATTTGGATCGACGAACGGTAGCTGAGCATAGGAAGCGCCCAGTCGAAATGCTATAGATTTATGATAGGTCGAAAGGTAATCTTTGGATCCGACATATTCAATCCCCCCCCCTATTCGAAGATAATTCGCCAAGTCATTGCTCTGTCGATCATCAATCCTGTAATTACTCCAGTCCTGCATGTAAAAATCAGTCGCAAACGTGAACTTGCTGAACTCAAAACTTGCGCCGCCGCCAAAGGCCAGAGGATAGGTGGCGGTCTGTTCGACGGGCGTCAGCTCAACGCGGCTGACCGTCTCGGTCTTTGTTTCAATCTTTAGTGTTGAAGAAAGTTTGACCATGCCGCCGATCGACAAAAAGCCGAGCGGCCTGACGAGGACGCCGAGCTCGGCGCCTGTTCCCCAAAGATGACTCGTGATGTCATCTTTTGTGTTGATATAGGTGTCATTGTCAAAGTCAGTGCGCCATATCTCGTTATAAGCGCCAAAATTGAAATTGAACAGTCCCCCGATGAAGAGTTTGGGAGAGAGCGCATAATTCAATCCAAGCGAAGCGGCGGAAAGACCTCCATTTGAACGGGCTGTCCTGTAGATTGTAAAATCTTCATGGTCGCTCGAAAAATCAACGGCAAACTGCGATCTGATGAGCGGCTTGAGCGACGCCAGCAGCGCGATTCGGTCCTTGAACATGGGGATGGCGAGCTGAAAGCCGTTGGCATTCCCCTGACGAGTGGTCACTTTAGCGTCGCCGCTTTTATTATCGACTTTTTCACCCTGAAAACTCGCCGATATCATGGTGAATCCTCGCAATTGCACGGCCGCCGGATTCATAGAGTTGAGCGCCAGGTGCTGAGCGACGCCAATGCCGGCGCCTCCCATGCCCGCAGCCTGAGAAGAGACGTAATATTGGGGGATGCCCAAGCCAAAGGCGGAATAAAATGAATCCGCCAGAGCAAATTGACAGAGTGCTGCGGACAGCAGCAAGAAAAACGCAAACTTTTTCATTAAAGGCCGCCTGTCATATCCGATAGTCATGGAACATTATGGTTGCGCAAAACGGTGCGCCGGTGGCAATGAATAGGTGATGACCAGCGTGGGCGCGCTGTTCGCATCTGCCACGCCCGACATAAATGCCATCTCCTGGAAATCAGAATTTTGATAATAAGGATAGATCATCAGGCCATAGTTTGGTGCTATCTCCGACACCCAACGCTGTACGATCTGCGATACACTTTGCACAGGACTGGCGCTGTCAAAAGCAAATGAATCATCGGTGCCCGATGCCACATCAACGGCAGCGGACGCCGAAGAATCGATGGCAATGGAGGTCGGCGTCCATGATGAATCCACCAACGCGCGCGCTGCCACGGAAAAAGTGACGCCGACGCTGGCGTCCGGCACATAGATTTCTGCCCGATCCGTTTTAAATGTCAGCAGCGCTTGATGAATGGTCGCCTCGCGCGGGATTTGCGCAAGGTCGAACAGCAACAAGCTCCTGTAGCCGGAGCCATTGCCGATCCTGAGAGTGGCCGGATCATTCTCCAGTGTCTCCGGCGGCACGTTCGTCCCGTTCAGCACAAGGCTTGCATCGTGCGACAATTTGGCCGTGGTGGTATCCAGACTGCTGTCATCCGCGCGCGTGACAATTTCAAAATAGGGCGGATAGAGTGTCGCTTCGGATGAAGCGAGAATGGATCCGCCGCTCGCCCGCTCAAATTTCAGGAGCAATCCGTGAATGTCTTGGCTGCTCTGGTGCGCATCGCTGATCCATTCCTTCATGAACGCCAGATTGGTCATGGGGATGATGTGCCACGTTGTGTCGCGCGGAGTGAACTCGAACGTCTCCACGGGATCTGCCTGATAAGAATCCTTGACATCCTGCCAGAGCACAGATGACTCCGCCCACTCTGCGGCCACGCGATGAGCAGTGACCGTAAAAGGAGTTGCCTCACCCATATGAAAGCTTGAGCGCAGGGCCAGTTTTGCTGAAACGAGTTCAGCGCCGGAATCGGCTTTGGCGAGGTTTTCACAACCAAAGATGACGAACGACTGCGAGCTATTTCCTGAACCCAGTAATAAATTCGTCTTGTCGCCCGCAGGCTGGAGAGACCAATAGCATCCGACGCGCAGCGGCAAAAGGGTGATTGGTTGTGCGAGTCCATCCTTGTTGTCGCGTTCGAAAAGCTCATAGCCGTTCGGGATAGATCTATCATTTGTACAGCGGGTGAGGGATAGGATCATGACAACGAGGGCGAGTATCTTTTTCATAGAATATCCTACATCAAACTGATGGCTTTTACACAACACAATCTTTTACTGAAACCGACTGCTTTGGTTCCATGATGATCTGAATAAGATTAAATTTAGCAATTTAAAGCGTAATTTCAACCGAATAAAAGCAAAAAAAAGGGCAATCGTGATGATTGCCCTTTCATATCGACATTTAAGGCCAGCCCTATTCGGCGCCACCCTCTTTTTTCTCTGCT
>RQOI01000396.1 GCA_003854995.1 Candidatus Zhuqueibacterota bacterium | reverse complement strand
ATGAGTCCGCAGGAAGCCAAAGCTTATGGCATGATCGACAGCATCACCAAATCTCTGTGACAGAAAAGTATATGTAGATTTATTTTTTGAAATTTGTTCTCATTGCCACTACCGAAAGTGTCGATTCGAAATTCTGGGATAGGAAATATTTTATCAAGATTGCCCGCATCACCCAAAAATCCACACGTAAAACGCCAGGGCAAAGCAGATGATGGTCACGGCCACGGCGACCACTGCCAGAATCCGGTGATTCTGGTTCTCGGGCCTGGACTCGTGAAATCCCAGCAGCATGGCGGAGAGAAAGCCGCCGGCAAAACCGCCCATGTGCGCCAGATTATTGATCCCGGGCATGAGAAAGCCGAACACGAGCAAAATGATCGTCCAGGTGCCGACCTGTCTGTAGATGGCGCTGCCAAAGACGCCGCCGCGCTTGCGGCCGTAATAGACCAGCGCGCCCAGCAGGCCAAAGATGGAGCCCGAGGCGCCGATGGTGAAGCCGATGCCGACCAGATCGGAGATGAAGAACCCCGCAATGCCGGCGACGGTGAAAATGATGAATGCGCGGGAGGTGCCGAACAGCGGGATGACCATCTGTCCCAGATTGCGCAGCCAGAGCATATTGAAGACGATATGGAGAATGCCGCCGTGCAGGTAGATGGCGGTGACCAGGGTCCACCAGCGGCCGTAGTGCATGGGCATAGCGCCGGTCATGCCCAGTTTGATCAGGGCGTTGTGACTTGGTGCGAGCAAGCCGAACATCCCCTGCGGCCGCAAGATGGCCGCCGGATCGAGCAGCAGGCTCAAAACGTACAGAGCGATACTGACGATCGTGATGATCGCCACCATGTTGCTCTCGCCCAGTATCTTTTGCAGCGCCGGGCCATAGCCCCACAAGCCGGGATTTTTGCGGCCGCAGTGCATGCACTTTTTAGCCGTCACTGAAATCAATCGTCCGCAGTTCGGGCAGACGATGGAGCCGTGTGTCTTTCGTTCGAGCATGGGGGGTGCCTT
>RQOI01000395.1 GCA_003854995.1 Candidatus Zhuqueibacterota bacterium | reverse complement strand
TTTTGGCATGCCATCGCGCGACAGAGTCAGCCCATCTGGCTGCACAAAGGCAGTCTGGCGCAGACAGAGCACTATTCCATCCTCAGGCCGGAAATTGCCGTGGATGAACAACAGGAACGATCTGCCGTCGATGGCATGGCAAAGCTGCTGGACAATTATGACCATCTTTACATCGCCGGCGAAGCGGAGACGCACTGCGTCCTGGAGACGTTGAAGGATCTTGCGCACCTCTTTCGCGATCGGCCGGAAGTGTTGGACAAGATCGTCGTGTTGAAGGACTGTATGTCAGCGGTCGTTCATCCTGACATCGACTTTCATGCTCTGGCACAAAAAGAGTTCAGCACGTTTGCAGAACAGGGCATTCACTTTGTCGATAGCAGCGATCCCGTGCCATTGGGAGGTCAAAGATGAAGAAACGGTTGCCGAGTCATATTTTTGATCTGCCGATTCAGGAGATACGCCGCGGTTATCGCAGCGACATCTATTTCTGGCGAGAAAAGATCGCGCTCGAAGGGCACGACCTTCATCCGCATGTCACCATGCAGGTCTTTCAAAAAAAGGATGCCATTTTGTGCGGTATCGATGAAGCGCTCGCGATTCTGCGCGTGGGCGCCGGCCGATTCAGCGACTATCCGCGAGCCTACAAACTGTTCGATCGATTCATTGACATCAAGAGCAGAGCGCGCGAGTATTTTATAGCTGATAAATCTCGCTACGTGCAGCTCATCGAGGAAAAGATGAAGGTTTCGGAAGAGCTGGACAGCCTGTGGGTGAGCGAATTTGCGCAACTGGACATTCGGGCGCTGCATGATGGCGATCCCATCGCACCCTGGGAATCGATCATGTTGATCAGAGGCGATGCGGCTAGTTTTGCCCATCTGGAGACGCTCTATCTGGGCGTGTTGGCGCGGCGAACCAAGGTGGCCACCAACGTGCACAATGTGGTGCAGGCGGCCGCCGGCAAGACGGTGCTGTTCTTCCCGGCGCGATTCGACCACTGGTCGGTGCAGGGAGGCGACGGTTACGCCGCCTATATCGGCGGCGCCGGCGGCGTGTCGACCGAGGCGCAGGGAGAATGGTGGGGCGCCAAGGCGGCCGGCACAGTGCCGCACGCGCTGATCGCCGCCGTTGGCGGCGACACGGTGCGGGCGGTGCAAATATTTGGCGAAACCTACCCGGATATCAACCTCGTCGCTCTGGTCGATTTTGATAACGATTGCGTCCAAACATCGCTGCAGTGCGCGCGGGCGATGGGGGAAAAGTTGTGGGGCGTGCGACTCGACACCTCGGAGAATATGGTGGACAAGTCCATTCTGCCGGAAATGGGGACTTTTCGGCCCAATGGCGTCATCCCGGAGCTGGTCTACAAGACGCGGCGGGCATTGGACAGCGAGGGATTTCATGCCGTCAAAATCATCGTCTCCGGCGGTTTCACGCCGGAAAAAATTGCTCACTTTGAACGCGAGAAAGTGCCGGTGGATGCTTATGGCGTTGGCAGCGCGCTGCTGCAGGGCGCTAACGATTTCACCGCCGATATCGTTTTGCGCGAAGGCAAGCCCTGCGCCAAAAGCGGTCGGCACTATCGGCCGAATGAGAGATTGACGCCCATTGAGTAACCAAAGAAATTTTTCAGTGGATTTGATGCACTTTTTTTTATAAATTAATAACTTGAAAACAGGCTATCGTTCAGGACTAGTGTTGGAAAATCCCCCGTTTTCTTTTCTATCACCTCGCAGACCATATTTGTCGAGCTGCTGATCGTCGGGAACAAAAGCCAGAAATAGCCATTAAAAGCAGTGTCCTGCAAATCGAA
>RQOI01000394.1 GCA_003854995.1 Candidatus Zhuqueibacterota bacterium | reverse complement strand
TGATTTCCATTCTGCGCGCAAAACGTGTTCGACGTTGTTTTGATAAAAGATCGTTTTGGGTGCGCGTTTAAAATGTTCATAGTCGTTTTTCCAGTTCACACCAGGTGGAGAATCTCCCATTGTGCTATAATGAATAAAATATTTCGACGAATATCAAGAAATTTATGCAAGAATCTATATTAAGAGATGACTTGCATTTGGCTGATAATTTCAATATCCTATAAAACAAGCATGATATAATCCGTATATGTTGAAATACCAGAAGGAGGTTGATTATTGTTCGATAATAAAAATACAAGGCGTCTCTTCTCTGTTCACCCCACGATCAAAAGTCTGCTGCTGGAAGCGCAATCAGCAAAAAGCGCTCGAGAATACCTGCAAACCTATCTGCATCAATATCACCGCACACTGCAACAAAACAATACCCGCATTCAGCCGCTGGAATGGAACGTGCAGATCACGGCTCTCGAAACGTTCCAACGGATGATTTCACGCCGCAGCGAACGATTGGCGAAATTCAGCATGGTTGCCACACTATGGAAACTGGCGCATCGTCTTGAGGATCAACTCCCGGCAGAATTGAACGACGGTTTTTTTGCGGAAATGATTCACCTGTTCCTCGGCATTCAGGGCCAGAGCAACATCTATTCGCAGGAGCAAAGCCCTGCATTCAGCCGGCTGAGCGGTCGACCGGCTGCGATTATGCGTTCAGCCCAGTTGGATGACATGGCGGCGATCGGCCGCGCACACCTGGCAAAATACAAATCGGGATTGCGGCCTGAGGTGATCAATCGGCGCCAAAAGAATAAGGAGAGAATTCTAACTGCTTTGCAGGGCGAGGATGAGGATTGGAGCAATTATTCATGGCATCTGCGAAACGTCATCAGGACGTCCGAGGTGCTGGGACGACTGATAGATTTGTCGCCAGCGGAAAAAGAAGCGATCGACAGAGCCCGAGCCGGCAAACTCCCGTTTGGCATAACGCCCTATTACGCCTCGCTGATGGACAAAGAGCCGTCGCGACAATTCGACCATGCCGTTCGCGCCCAGGTCATCCCACCCCTCGACTATGTGCAGGCCATGCTGGCCAATCGACAGGACAGATCATGTCAGTTTGACTTTATGCTGGAACGCGACACATCGCCCATCGATCTGATCACCCGTCGCTACCCGAGCATCGTCATTCTCAAACCGTACAATACCTGCAGCCAAATCTGCGTTTATTGTCAGCGCAATTGGGAGATCGACGATGTTCTGTGCGAGAAAGCACTTGCCACCAAAAAGAAAATATTGGCAGCGATAGAGTGGATTGCCGACCATCCGGCCGTTGAGGAGGTCCTGGTCACCGGCGGTGATCCGCTCGTCATACGGGATGCAAAAATTGATTTCGTCCTGGCCAACCTTGCCAATATTGACCATGTCGAGCGCATCCGCCTCGGTTCGCGCACGCCCGTCGTCCTGCCGCAGCGCATCACCGACGATCTCATCAACATCATCGCCCGCTATCATGTTCCGGGAAAGCGCGAGATCGTGCTCGTCACCCATTTTGAACATCCGTATGAGGTGACTCCCGACGCCATGGCAGCGGTGCAGAAATTCAAGCGACGCGGCATTTCCGTCTATAATCAGGCGGTGTTCACAATGGAAAACAGTCGACGCTACGAACTGGTGGCCTTGCGGAAAACACTCCGTCTGATCGGCGTCGATCCGTACTATACCTTTAACACAAAAGGCAAAGAGGAGACAAAAAGCTATCGTGTGCCTTTGGCTCGCCTGATGCAGGAAATCAAGGAAGAGGCCAGGCTCGTCCCCGGCGTCGTGCGTACGGATGAGCCCGTCTACAACGTGCCTCGACTGGGCAAAAACTATATTCGGGCGCAGCAACATCACACGCTCATCATGATCCTGCCCGATGGACGGCGACTGTATGAATTTCACCCGTGGGAGAAAAAACTGACACTGGTCGATACTTATCTGGATTCGGACGTCTCCATCTGGGAGTATCTGCAGGAGTTGAAACGACGAGGCGAAAAGATCGACAGCTATGACACGATCTGGTATTACTATTAGCGTGCGCGGCCTGACTACGGTCACTCCATCAGCATGCCGCCATTTATTTCGATCGTCTCTCCCAGAATATAGTCGGCAAACTCTGAAGCCAAAAAGAGCACGACATAGGCGATCTCTTCCGGCTTGCCCTCTCGCGCGAGGGGAATCGCTGACTTGAATTGCTCGCGCAATTCCGTCGTCGAAAAGCGTTCGTGATAGCGAGTGGCGATCACACCCGGCGCCACAGCATTGACCTGAATGCCGCTGCCGGCCAATTCTTTGGCAAACGCCTTTGTCAAAGTGAGGACCGCTGCCTTGGTCGCGGCATAATGTCCTGCGCCGCGACCGCCGCCATTGCGCGCCGCCACCGATGCCATGTTGATGATGCGGCCATAGCCGCGCATCTTCATATGCGGAACGACCGCCTGGCAGCAGAGGAACGTGCTGGTAAAATTGACATCCACTATCTTGCGAAACAGCTCTTCTGATGTATCAGCGAGCAGCTTTCGTTCCACCAGGGTGCCGGCGTTGTTGAATAAAATATCGATCCGCCCAAAGTGATCGAGGGATTGCCGCACCAGGCGATCGACCTGAGCGGCATCCGTCACATCCGCTTGAATCGCCAGAGCGTTGCCACCCAGAGATTGAATTTCAGCCACCACGGCCGCAGCGCCGGATGGAGTGGCATTATAATTGACCACAACGCTGGCGCCGCTCCTGGCAAACTCGATTGCCGTCGCCGCGCCGATGCCGCTGCTGCCGCCGGTGATCAGGACGACCTTGCCATTAAATCGAATATCCATGCTCATTCCTCCAAAAGTTCATTGCTTCATCTCGCACTATTCATATTCTGATTCGATCCACTGCATATACCAGGTGAGATGCTCCTGGCAGAACTCTCGCCAATCGGACCAGGTTTCCGGACAGGACCAGCCATCGATCTCTGCTTCTGTCTGCCCCGGCTCGATCCAGATTTGCGCGCCGATGCTCGGCACGCCGGCGTTGAGAGCGCACGGCAGCAAAGCAGACAATATTATATAGATGACAAACTTGTTTATAGCGCGGTCTCCGTGCGCAAGCTCAATGGGTTCTAGTAAATTTTTGGCGTGTTTACAAAACTATAGCCGAAATGCTGCCGAAATCTTTTCATTCTCCACTCATTCAATGATAATTCCTTTAAAAGTCTTTACTTCGTTTAAGTGCAAAGGGAAAATATGATCATGAATTGCATAACGGCCTTTTGCAGATTCATTTGTTCCTCCATTATAAAAAGCATTATTTGATATAGGCATATTTTTCACGTACAGCATCATCTTTTAATTGCCGCAAATCGTCCGCTGCTCGTTGGCCCGGCGATGGTCGCCCACGTCCATGTCCCTTCAAATCCATGATCGGACAAGACACCATCCAACCACACATTATTGTCCACCCAATCGGGATTCAAGTTGATCCAGATCGAACTCTGCTGAACGGCACCGACCAATTCACCCTCGCCGATTTGCATGCCGATCTCATGCGGATCGCCGACCTTGCTGATATGCCATTCGCCTGCTATACGCAGCGAATCGAAAGAGTCGATGGTCAACCAGCCGCGGGCTACCATATGCTCCGTCGTGTCATAGCTCGCGTAGGAATATGTCCCCATCGGCGCGTCAGCCGGTGGGCAAATGGGCGACTTGTCCCGCGAACATGCCGCGAGCAGGACGGCCAGAAGCAATAAAAAGCGGATCTGGAATTGCATGATGACCTCTTGATAACACGTTGGAGAATTTAAGTCATAAACGCGGACGCCTGCATCTGGTTCCTCGTTTTTCAGCACTTTCATTGCATCAGCTGCCTGGCTTTCCGGCCTTTCGGTTTCATATTGCGAAACAGAGCAGGAATGGTTATATTCGACGTCGATGCGCAGAATTTCTAATTGAATATGAGAGTTATCATCACACTGTTCTTCTTCGCCTGCAACGCCGCTCGAGCGGCAATGGTGACAGGCGTGCTCATCAATGCGACGCGCGACAGCAGCGCCATTCCATCCGCAACAGTACGCTTGCAGCAGATGGATGGATCATCGCACATCCCGGTCGCCGTGGCAGAGACGGTCACCAACGGTCGCGGAGAATTTCGATTCAACATAGCCGATGTCGATAGCAGCGCCACCTATTTCGCGGCCGTCGATCATCAGGGCGTGCGATATTTCAGCCAGGCCCTCGACCTGGCATCGGGCAGCGCGTCACTGTTCGTCTATGACTCGACGCACTCGGCGGCGGACGTGCAGGCTCTGATGCACCATGTGATCATCACTGACCTGGGCGATGGCGTGCAGTGTCGCGAGATACGGGTTTTGAGCAACCCGACAAACAAGACCATCGTCGATGTCTTTCGTGATGCGGCCTCGACAGCGCTGTTTCGTTTTCATCTGCCGGCCGACGCCATCAATTTCACTCCCTTGTCCGATCCCGAGCTCGTTCGGCAGGACCACTTTGTCATCGATCGCGGCGTGTTTTTGCCAGGCACCAAGACGGTCAGCTTTAGCTATGAGATGGCAATGCCGCAAAAAATCCTCGACATCGGCATCCACGCAACGCACGCTGCCAGGACATTCGATCTTTTCATCCAGGGCCAGAATCTGGCCATAGCTTCGCAACAGCTCATCGACAGAGGGACCTTTGATATCCGCGGCACAGCGCATCGCCGACATGGCGCCGCAGACATTGACGCCGGCGCCACAATCCACTTTCAAATTCGCCGAGTTGGCGGCAGCGGCAATCCCTCCCCGCTGCCGGCAATCATCGTGACATCCGTCATTCTCCTTTTTTCCCTGGCCGTGAACCTCTTGCGCAAACGAGAGAACGCTACGCCCGCAAAACCAGCGAACGAGCTGAGACGCAGAAAATCAAAATCCCGTGCAAAGAGATGATTCACGTCCGCAATCTATCGAAAAAATTTGGCGCTAAAAAGGCGCTGGATGAAGTGAGTTTCGCCATTGCGGCCGGCCAATATGTCGCATTGCTCGGCGCCAATGGCGCCGGCAAGACGACCCTGACGCGCATCCTGGCGACGCTCGCGCGACCCTCGGCCGGCCATATCAAAATTGCCGGGTTTGATGCGAAAAAGGAACCAGTGCACATTCGACAACGCGTCGGGGTGATGACGCATGCCAGCTTTTTATACGATGACCTGACGGCCGAGGAAAATCTGCACTTTTACGGTCGAATGTACGGTGTCGACGATGTAAAGGCTCGGATCACAGATCTGCTGAATAAAGTCGGACTCTATACACGTCGGCACGATCTCGTTCGAATTTTTTCTCGCGGCATGCAGCAGCGATTATCCCTCGCCCGCGCCATCCTGCATCAGCCGCCCCTGTTGTTATTGGACGAACCGTTCGCCGGTCTGGATGTGAACGCTGCGGACATGCTGAAGCAGCTTCTCGATACTCTCATCGCCGGCGATTGTACGGTATTGCTGACGGTGCACGATATTGACTATGCACTGCAAAATTCATCACGAACCTTGATACTCAAAGAGGGCAAGTTGATCGTCGATCAAGCGACCAAAGATCTGCGCCATCATGAGGTTCGAAGGGCGCTGGTCGCCTCGTGAAATCACTCCGATACATCGTGACAATCATCCAGAAAGACCTGCGCACAGAGCTGCGCAGCAAGGAGATCATCATCTCCATGCTGGTCTTTTCCATGATCGTCATTGCGGTTTTCAATTTCATATTTGATCCCGGCACAGAGCAGATGCAAAGGATAGCGCCGGGGATTCTGTGGGTGACCATCATCTTTGCCGGCAATCTCGGTCTGTCGCGCTCATTCGCAAGAGAACACGAAAATGCCAGGATGCAGGGGCTCCTGCTCTGCCCCATCGATCACAGCTTGATATTTTTCGCCAAGCTCATCGGCAACATCATCTTCATGAGCATCGTGCAAATGATCGCCATTCCCCTCCTGGTCGTGTTGTTCGGGATAGAAATCAGCTCTGGGGCGGGACTGTTGGCACTGATTCTATTTCTGGGCACACTCGGTTATGCCGCGGTGGGCACGCTCTTTTCAACCCTGTCGGCCAACACAAGATCCCGGGAAGTTATGTTACCGATCTTGCTGTTGCCGGTCGCGATTCCGGTCATTCTGTCAGCGACAAAGAGCACGGCCTGTCTCGTGAACGGCGATACCCTGCAGGAGATCTGGCCGTGGATGAAAATTCTGATCGCCTTTGATGTCATATTCACAGTTGTCTGTTCTCTTGTCTACGAATACGTGCTGGAAGAATAACCACT
>RQOI01000393.1 GCA_003854995.1 Candidatus Zhuqueibacterota bacterium | reverse complement strand
ATGACCGTCTATCTCTTGTGTTTTGCGTTGTTTCTGGTGGGACTGTACGGCGTCATTGCCAAACGCGATTTGATCAAAATCATTCTCTCTCTCGGCATCATGGGTTACGCGGCAAATCTGTTTCTCGTCCTGTTTGCTTACCGACACGGTGCGACATTTCCCATATTGACCGGCGTCGAGGCTGGCCCGATGGTCGATCCACTGCCGCAGGCGCTCGTGCTGACCTCCATCGTCATCGAGCTCGGCACGACGGCTCTGCTCGTCGCCTTGGCGGTGCGGCTCTTGCAGAAATACGGCACGTTTGATATCGCAAAAATCAGGAGATTACGCGGATGATGCTTCCCTATTTCATCATAATTCCGTTGCTCGCAGCGTTTTTCATAACGCTCATTGCTGGAAAAAAGGATGTCTGGGGCATTTCGCTGTCGCTGATCGCGACCGTTGTCCTTCTCATTCTTTCGCTGGTCAGTTTTGCGCGTTTGCGAGGAGAGACCATTCTCTACGAAATGGGCAACTGGAAGCTCCCCATAGGCATTGCTCTGGTGCTGGACTCGCTGTCCGGCTTTATGCTGATCATCGTCAATCTGGTGGCGCTCACCGCTATCATCTATTCGATCCAGTACATCCGGCATCTCGGCCAGGATTTCAAGTATTACGGCCTGTTCATGTTTATGCTCACCGGCATGAACGGCGTCATTCTCACCGGCGATATTTTTAATCTCTATGTGTTCATGGAAATCGCCCTGTTCGCTGCTTTCGCGCTCGTCGCCTATGGCTGCCGGGCTGAAGAATATGAGGCCGCTTTCAAATATGCCATCATGGGCGCTGTCTCTTCCACTTTGATTTTGATCGCCATTGGCGTCCTCTATAGCGCCACATCGACGCTCACCATGGCACGGATTGCGCAAGCGATCCCGTCGCTGCCGTCAGGAATCGTGCTGTGGGTGGGTGGATTATTTTTAGCCGGCTTTGGACTCAAAGCCGCCGCCATGCCGTTTCACGCCTGGCTGCCGGATGCGCACAGCTCGGCGCCGGCGCCGATTTCGGCCATGCTCTCCGGCGTGCTCATCAAAGTGCTCGGCATCTATGCGATCACGCGCATCTTTTTCAATGTGCTCGATGCGCCGGCCGTATTCCTCACCATTTTCATCGTCATTGGCACGATTTCGGTTCTCATCGGCGGCTTTTTAGCCATCATTCAATGGGATTACAAACGGCTGCTAGCCTACAGCAGCATCAGTCAAATTGGCTACATTTTATTGGGCATCGGCCTGGCGACGCCGCTCGGTATCCTGGGAGCGATCTTTCACTTATTCAATCATGCTATATTCAAGTCACTTTTATTTTATGACGCCGGCAGCGTTGAATTGGCAATGGGTACGCGGGATTTGCGCAAACTCGGCAAGGTCGGAAAGTTCTTGCCCATTACCTCGGGTACATCCATCATCGCCTCTCTGGCCATCTCCGGTATTCCTCCTTTCAATGGATTCTTCAGCAAGCTGATCATCATCATAGCCGCTGTCGCAGCCGGACAGCCACTTTTGGCCCTCTTTGCCATCCTTGGCAGCATTCTCACCCTCGCCGCAGTGATGAAAATTCAACGCTACGGCTTGCGACAGGATGTTAATGTTGCGCCAGTCGAAAAAGTTGGTCTCGGTATGAATGTCGCCATGATCTGCTTGGCAGTGATTTGTCTAATCGGAGGGCTGTTGGTTGCACCAGGAATACGGAATGTGACGCTCGATCCTGTCGTCAATGTCATTCTTGAAAAGGCTGAATACGTACAAATGGTTCTCGGGAGGTAATATGTCTCTCGCTGTCAAAAGCAAAATCGTCGTCTTTGTCCTGGCTATGCTCGTTTGGCTGGCGCTCACCGGTTTGGGGAGGCAGGAAATAATCTCCGGTTTTGTGGTTGCGCTGCTCGTCAGCACGATGGCCGGCCAGTTCCTCATCACCACCCATAAGCAGAAACATCTGCTGCACCGCTGGCTGTATGCCGTCCTCTATTTTTTCAAGTTTCTCTGGGAGATGATCAAAGCAAATGTTCACGTCGCCTACATTGTCCTTCATCCTCTGGTTCCGATCAAGCCGGGGATTGTGAAAATAAAGACGAATTTGCACAAAGATGCGGCGATTACAGTGCTGACCAATTCCATCACCCTCACGCCCGGCACCTTGACGGTGGATGTGAACGAAGAGAAAAAAGAGATATATGTCCATTGGATTGACGTCAAAGCCACCGGCATCGAAGAGTGCACAAAGGAAATCGGTGCGCGTTTTGAATCCGTGCTGAGGGAGGTGTTCGAATGAGACTATTTCGCTGGATGATCGGCGTCGTGCTGCTTGCGGTTTTTTGTTATTTTAATTTCTTCGTCTATACCGGCCAGATATACTTTAAGCTGATCAATGTGATTTTGGTCAGTGCGCTGTTTGTGCTATTCCGCGTCATATTTGGCCCTTCACCGGCGGATCGAATTGTGGCGGTCGACATTCTTGGCGTGCTGATCGTCGGCATGCTGGCGCTTCTCGGTCTGCAGTACGATCAAGGTTTTCTGCTGGACATCGGGCTCATCTGGGCCTTGCTCAGCTTTATCGCCTCGCTGGCGTTTGCCAAAATTCTGGAAGGGAGGTCGCTCGATGATTAGAGAGATGGTGGGAATGGCCTTTATTTTCATTGGCATCACCTTTGATTTTTTTGGCGTGCTCGGCCTCGTTCGCCTTCCCGATGTTTATAACAGATTGCAGGCGGCGACAAAATGCGTCACATTTGGTTCGGCCGGCATCTTATTCGGCGCCTTTATCCTGCAGGGATTCAACAGTTTTGGCTTCAAAGCGCTCATCGGTATCGCGTTCATCTTTCTGACCTCGCCGGTGGCGGCGCACGCGATTTCGAGAGCGGCGCATCGGGCGAGAATTCCGCTGGCGAAAGAGACGATTGTGGATGAGTATGAGAAGGATAAGGAATTAAAAGAACAGACCACATGACTAAAAAAAGAGCTCACGCAAAGGCGCCAAGTCGCAAAGAAGGAACTAAATGTTTTTTTTGAAAAAGAATTTGCTGTTACATTAAAAGCTCTTGGCGTCTCTGCGCCTTTGCGTGAGATCTTTATTTTAAACTGTTTGAACTCTTGAATATGGAGATGTACCATGATTCTCCCCAAACTTCGCGAAATCAAAGAAGCGCTCACCTCCTTTTTCACAGCGCCGTACACGACCAAATTCCCATTTGAGGGCCACACGCCGGCGCCGGAGTTTCGCGGTTTGCCCAAATATTACCCGGAATACTGCGTCGGCTGCGGCACGTGCGCGCAGGTCTGTCCGACGCGAGCCATCACAATGACCGACGATAAAGAAAACGCCACGCGAACTTTGACCGTCGATTATGCCTCCTGCATTCATTGTGGCCAGTGTCACGAGCACTGCATCACCGAAAAAGGCATTCAGTTGTCACAGCAATACTCTATTTCGGTCATGGATTTAAAAGCGCCGGAGCTGTTCGAATCGGTGGAAAAGGAATTGGCCATCTGTGAAGCGTGCGGGGAGGTCATTGCGCCGCGAGATCAACTTGTATGGATAAAACGTCGCCTCGGCGCCAAAGCCTATGCGCATCCAAATTTAATGCTGCAAACGCAGCGGCAGTTTTTTGATGTTGTGCCGACCAAAGCCAAAGCGCGGCTGCGGCGCGAGGACCAGATCAAAGAGTTGTGTCCAAAATGTCGACATCAAGTAGTGGTGCAAGATGAATTTTATCGATTTTAAAAAATCGATCAATAAACCGGCAGATCAGGTTGTGTTTGTCGGATTGGGAAATAAAGCCCGCGGCGATGACGTCGCGGGTTTGCTGTTTCTGCGCGAGCTGAAAAAGCGTCCCGAATACCAGCTGTCGAGTTTCATCGAAGCGGCGACAAATCCGGAAAATTATCTCGAACGCATTCTCGACTTTCATCCGCTGCTGGTGGTTTTTGTTGATGCGGCCAATGTGGGCACGACGCCGGGCGACATGGAGTGGATCGATTCGGGCGACCTCGATACGGCGCGCATCAGCACGCATGCTTTTCATATCTCACTGGTCGAACACTATCTGAAAATTCATCAGCCATTAGAGGTCAGGTATTTCGGCATTCGGCCTGAGAGCACGACGATCGGGCGCCCGGTGTCGGATGCGGTGCAGCAGAAAATAAAGATGTTTTTCACCCAGTGACGCTTTTGTCTCCCTCAGACGCCCATTCGGGTTGACGAAAAGAGATTCACATTCGATGAACGGGGATGAAAGCGATCAACAAATCCTCGGCAGCTGTTCTCCGCTGAACATATCGAGGATGCGACTGCCGCCAAAGATGTTTCTTGCCAGGACGCGGGCTTCGCCTTCTGTCACCTGGCCAATTTGCACCGCTCCTGCGCCGAGCGGATGCGCTCGCATCGTCTCTATGGCAGCAGCAGCAGAATCGGGCGGCACAAAGGCGATAAATCTCCCCTCATTGGCGACGAACAACGGATCAAATCCCAATATCTCACAGGCGCCGCGAATGTCCTCCCGCACGGGAATGGCGGGCTCATTCAGTTCAATGCGTTTGCCCGAGGTGGTCGCTATTTCCACCAGCGCGCTCACTAGGCCGCCGCGGGTCAAATCGCGCAGGCAGTGAATGGGGATCCTGGCCTGCAGGAGCGCTTGCACAATGCCATTGAGCGGCGCGCAATCGCTTTCGATCTCGGACTCGAACGCCAGTCCCTCACGATGCGCCAGAACGGCAATGCCATGCCGGCCGAGATCGCCGTTCAGGATAATTTGATCACCCGATTGAATGGACGAAGGCTGAATCGCCAGCGCATGGTCGATGGCGCCGATGCCCGCCGTGTTGATGAACAGCTCGTCGCCTGTGGCGCGATTCACCACCTTGGTGTCACCCGTCACAATTCTGACGCCGGCTGTCTCCGCAGCGGTCTTGATGCTTTGCGCGATTCGCCACAAGGTCTCCATGGGCAGGCCCTCTTCGATGATGAGGGAGAGGCTCAGATAAAGCGGCTTTGCCCCGCACATGGCGAGGTCATTCACCGTGCCGTACACGGCGAGCGAGCCGATGTCACCGCCCGGAAAGAACAGCGGCCGGATGACGTGCGAGTCCGTTGTAAAGGCGATGTTTTTACTCGTGGTTGGCAGTAGGGCGCCATCGTGTTCGGCCTTGCTGAACTCGTTAGCGAACAGCGGCTGAAACATCTCTGCAATGAGCTGGTGCGACAGCCTGCCGCCGCCACCGTGCGCCATGGTGACGCGGGGATAGCGGCTGATGGGGATGGGGCAGCTGAGGTGGAAATTCGCCTTGTTATTCATCTTTTTATCACAGATTTATTTGAATTCAGATTAAAGATTGGCGATCTCAGAAGTCAGATCTGATATCTGAGATCGCCAATCTTCTATCGTCGATTATCTTTTGTACTCAAAGTACCCCGCGCACGCTCCCTCCGACGACACCATGGTCGCGCCCAGGGGATGGTCGGGCGTGCAGGCGGTGCCAAAATGCGAACAGTCGAGCGGCTTTTTGACGCCTTGCAATATCAAGCCGGCTATACACTCTTTAGATTCTTGCACCTCTATGTCGTGCAGTTGAAATCTTTTCTCGGCATCGTATTCGGCATACTCGTCCCGTAAAACGAGGCCGCTGCGCGGAATCATGCCGATGCCGCGCCATGGCCAATCGACAAGATGAAACACTTTTTTCATCGTCTCTTGCGCCGGGATATTGCCGGCGCGAGTGACCGAACGTCTGTATTGGTTCTCCACGCCGTAACGCTGCTCTTGCAGCTGTTTCACACAGGCGAATACGCCGCACAGCAAATCCAGGGGCTCGAAGCCGGTGACGACAATGGGTATTTTGTATTTTTCGGCCAGCGGGATGTATTCGTGATATCCCATCACCGAACACACATGACCGGCTGCCAAAAAGCCATCGACCTTGTTCGTCGGAGATGCGAGAATGGTCTCCATGGCCGCCGGCGCCACAACCTGCGAACAGAGAGCGGTGAAATTGCGCTGCTTCTTCGCCTCAGCCTGCAAGATGACCATCGCATTCGCCGGCGCCGTCGTCTCAAAGCCGATGGCGAAAAAAACGACGTCTTTGTCCGGATGAGTCATCGCGATCTTGAGCGCGTCGATGGGCGAATAGACAATTCGCACATCGCCGCCCCTGGCCTTGACCGAGAGCAGATCCTCTCGGCTGCCGGGAACGCGCACCATGTCGCCAAACGAGCAGAAAATGACATTTTCCATGGCAGCCAGCTGCAGCGCTTTATCGATCTGCTGCAGCGGCGTCACGCAGACCGGACAGCCGGGTCCGTGCAGCAGGGTGATCTCTTCTGGCAGCAGTTTGTCGATGCCATAACGCAGAAAAGCGTGCGTCTGGCCGCCGCAGATTTCCATGATGTTCCACGGTTGTGTGGTGACGCCATGGATCCGGGGTAATATCTTTTTGACAGCAGCGGCATCGCGAAATTCGTCGACAAATTTCATCCGAGTCCTCGCTCAGACAATTCTTCATTCATTTTTTCTGCAGGCTGTTCATTTTCTCATAAATTCGTAGCGTCTCTATCGCCTCTATTTCATCGATCACACAAAGGGCAAATCCGACGTGCACATTGACGTAATCGCCAACATGTGCTTCCGGCACAAAGCCGAGCTGCACCTCTTTGACAATGCCGCCAAAGCTCACCTGACCCTTTCGATCCATGAGTGAATCGGCCTCTTGGATGGTGAGAATTTTTCCCGGTATGGCTAAACACATAAGCGATTCAAATCTTTATAGTACGACGCTGTTATCTGGCCGAGAGCGATGCCGCCATCATTTGGCGGAACTTGCTGGTGCGTGTAGACTCTAAAACCCTCGGCTGTCAGTTTGTCGGTCGTCTTTTCGACGAGATATTTATTCTGGAACGTGCCGCCGCTGAGCACCAGTCGATGCATGCCGCTCTTTTGTGCGACGGTGCAAATGATGTCGGCGAGGGTGTTATGAAAGCGGGCGGCGACGGTCGTTTTCTCGACGCAGGGTATGTCGGTCAGAAGAGCACGCAGCATCGGCCGCCAGTCCACAACCGCATTTTTTGTCACTGCAGAAAAATCGATATCGTAGGGGTAGACATCGGCCGTCATCTCTGCTTCCCAGGCGGAAAACTCGAGTTGCATGGCCGCCTGGCCCTCGTAGGCATTTACATGTTGGATATCGAGCAGCGATGCGACGGCGTCGAAGAGGCGGCCGGCGCTGCTGGTGCGCGGCGCGTTGATCTCTTGCTGCAGCATCTTGACGATCGTTTTTAACTCTGCTCCGCTCACCTGCTGCAGAGGAGCGAGGGAGGGATGCCGTTCGACCATGTGCGCGTCCATTTCGTACAGCAATCCTATGGCGCTGCGAAACGGCTGCCTGATCGCCCTGTCTCCGCCGGGCAGTGGAAATGTCCGCAAGTGCGCGAAACGGCGAGATGCCCTTTTTTCAAGCAGAAAAAATTCGCCGCCCCAGAGGGTGCCATCGTCGCCATAGCCGATGCCGTCCCAGGCAACGCCGAGGAGGGGCGGCTCGAGCTCGTTGTCCGCCATGCAGGAAAAGATGTGCGCCAGGTGATGCTGAACAGCGATCTTTTCGCCGGCGAGCGACGACGCATAGCGCGTCGAAGCATAATCCGGATGCGCATCATGAATGATGCGTTGTGGCGCAATATGATAGATAGAGCAGAAATCGGCGACCGTACGTTGCAGTGTGGTGATACTGCTTTCAGTCTCCAGGTCACCGATGTGCTGACTGACGAACGCCTGCTGCGCATGCGCTACAGCGATGCTGTTTTTCAAATGTCCGCCCACAGCAATGGCCGGCTCGATAGTCTTTTTCAGCGATATCGGCAGCGGCGCATAGCCTCGTGCGCGACGCAGTACGACAGGACGATCCGCCATCATCCTTACGATAGAGTCATCAACGTGATGGGCGATCGGGCGATTGTGGACGAGAAAATAGTCCGCGATCGCGCCGAGTCGCGCGAGCGCTTCCCTGTTATCAATGCAAATGGTCTCGTCAGCCAGATTGCCGCTGGTGGCGACGATAGGACCTGGCAGCATCGAAAGCAAAATATGATGCAACGGCGTATACGGCAGCATCACTCCAAGCAGTGGATTGTTCGGAGCGACCGATTCCGCCACCTCGCCTTTGCGCACGCGTTGCAGGAGCAGGATGGGTGATTCCGGCGAGTTGAGGAGCGCTGCTTCAGCCGGTGATAGATGGCAATATTTTTCTACGCTGGATCTGTCGGCCATCAGGGCAAAAGGTTTTTCATCCCGCCCCTTTTTTTGTCGCAAACGACGAACAGCGTCATCGTTTGTCGCATCCGCGACGAGATGAAAGCCGCCCAATCCCTTGATCGCGATGATGCGACCATCGCAAATGAGTTCTGCAGTCTTGGCAATGGCCGCGTCCAGGGATGTCAAAATATGCCCGGCTGCATCCCACAATTCAACATGCGGTCCGCATGTCGGGCAGCCATTCGGCTGGGCATGATATCTGCGGTTGCCGGGATCGCTGTATTCCGACCGACACGCAGGACACATGTCGAATATTCTCATTGTGGTGTTTGTGCGATCGTACGGCAGCGACTCGATGATGGTGAAACGCGGTCCGCAATGGGTGCAATTGGTGAACGGGTAGAGGTAGCGCCGATCGGCAGGATCAAAGAGCTCGGAGAGACACTCCTCGCAGGTGGCGATATCCGGCAACATCCAGGCGGTCCTGTCGAGTTGGTCATCGCTCTGTTCAATTTTAAAAACAGCATAGCCGACGGGATCGAGCCTGTGATGCTTGAGAGAGTGAATGCGCGAAATGGACGGTTTTTCGATCGGAATGGCCTTCAGGAAGCGATCGAGCTGTTGCGGCGATCCCTCTGCTTCAATGAATAGACCATTGGAGGTGTTGCGCACCCAACCGGTGAGCTGCAGCTCGGTTGCCAGTCGCCAGATGAACGGGCGAAAACCGACGCCCTGTACAGCGCCCTGGATATGTATGCTCAATCGTTGTGGCGTCACAATGAGCGCATTTTTAAGAGTTGGCGCAGCCAGTCCGTCCATTTGTCGAAACCATCGCCGGTTTCAGCCGAAGTTGCGAAAAATAAGAGATCCGGATTTATCATGCGCGCGTGTGCCTTGAAGCGGTCGATGTCAAAGTCAACATGGTCCAGCAAATCGATTTTGCTGAGCACGCAAACATTGGCAACGCGAAACATTTTGGGATACTTGACCGGCTTGTCATCGCCTTCCGTCGTGCTGACGATGACGACTTTATAATTTTCGCCCAAATCATAGCTGGCAGGGCAGACGAGGTTGCCGACATTTTCGATGAACAGCATCTGCACGCCGTCTAGCGGCAGCTCTGCCAGGGCATCGCGCACCAGCATCGCATCCAGGTGGCAGCCGCCGTTCGTGACGATTTGCACCACCGGCACATGATGTTTGGCGATGCGTTGCGCATCGATGTCGGTTTGCACATCACCTTCGATGACGGCTGAGATGATGTGACCGCTCAACAGTTCGAGCGTCCGTTCCAGAAGAGTTGTTTTCCCGGATCCGGGGGAGCTGAGAAGATTGAGCGCGATGATATTTTGTCGCTTGAATTGGCCGCGAATTATATCCGCTACTTGATCGTTTTTTTCCAATACTTTGCGTTCGACGGTGACCACGGACATCAGGAGGACCTCCTGGCAAAAATTGACATGTCACTGGGATTGTCTGCGTTTTTAATATAGTAAAGATTAGCAGGATGTCAATAGATAATTATTCGACTATGAGCTCTTTAACATACAATTCATTCCCGGTCTTGACTTTTATGTGCACCGATTGGCATGCAGGACAACAAAATTCATACTCGCTCAAACCAAACGTCTTTTGACACGAATTGCAGACGGCCGAGATCGGAATGATGGTGATCTCCAGTTTTGATCCGTCCAGATGAGTGCCAGAGATGAGCGAGTCGTAAGCGTGCTGCAGCAAAGCCGGGACGACCGCGACCATTTCGCCTATAGACACGCACGCGGTTTTAAGCGAGCGGTCAGGAAAAGAGATGAGCGTCTCTTCAATGATGCTGATGATATCGTGGGCGATGGCTATTTCGTGCATTGTATTTGATCTGGTTTTAAAAATCTATCACTATATCTGCAATGGTCATTTTCGCAGCGGCCGCCCTGGCCAAAGCGCCAGAATGAACGCCATCAACAACAGAAGCCCGCCGGCAGCGAGTCCAACAGTTAATTTCATCTCCTCATAAAACGCGACAGCATCAGCCCAATCCACTATCAAGACGAATCCGATGATGGCGACGACAGCCAGGCCGAGCAGGCGTTGCACGTCGGTTGCCGGATGATAGAGAAGAATGAGCGCTATCAGGGTGATGAGGAGCATGCGAAAAATCGGATAGTAGGAGAGCTGCAGGGCCATCGCTTCGACCATATAGATGAACGGCGGCATGCGCATCTTTTTCTGACCTTGATCCATGACCATGATCGTTTCCCGATCAGGCCCCATCAGCTCCTGGTCTCCCACCTTGATCCATAAATGCTTCATGCTGCCGACGATATTGGCGTCTTTATAACCTCGCGAGCGAAAGATAGCGACCGCGAGGATGGCTCGGCCATCGCAGTCTTCACGGCCACGTCGCCATGTTTCCGAGGCGGACGGCCAATATTCGGAATTGCCCCAGTTATCCCAGTCAAATTGATACGGAATGTGCTGATAGACAAATTGGACAACCGCTTTATATTCATCCAGAGTCGTATGGTTTGCCGGCAGCAGCGAGTCAATTTCTGCATTTATGACGTCGAGTTCAAAATTTGTATCAAAAAGTGTCTCCGTATTCAGGTAGGCCTGCACTTGCTTGATGTTCAAGACTGGATTGGGAAAGGTCACGACTAAAAATATGCAGATGAAGAGAACCGTCTTGATGATCAGGCGGACGAGAAAAGAACGCTCCGACAGCCAGTGCCAGAGAGGCATGCGCTTCATGTTAACTCCACGACTATTCGGTGATGCATGTTGGAACCAAAAAAGGCGAGCAGAAATTTCAAGCAGAAACAAAAAAGGCGCGGTAGCCGCGCCTTTTTTCGAATTATCTCATAAAACAAAGTCGGCGAATCTGGGTGAAATCATTCGCCTGCAGCTGATAAAAATAGACGCCCGTCGGCACGACAGCGCCGTTCATGTCCGTTCCATCCCAAATGACCTGGTAAATACCGCTTGGCTGCGATTGGTCGACCAGGGTGTTCACCAGCTGACCCTGGACATTAAAGATTTGCAGTGCTACATGCGCGGCCTGCGGGATTCGATAGGCAATGGCCGTTGACGGATTGAACGGGTTCGGATAATTTTGCTCCAGGGAGAACTCTGCGGGCGCCGCCATGACCTCGTGCGCCGCGCCGGTGATTTCCTCTGTATGCATGACAATTATTGTATCCGAATAATCCATGTCGCCTTCGTCATCAACCGCCAGAACTGTGGCGCCGTCCATCTCTGTGGCATTTGGATAGAAAGTTGTCTCATACAAGGAGCGGCTCGCCATGATGGTGTAACTGCCTTGCTCCAGGCCCTCCAGCGCATAGTTGCCGTCTGCATCACTGATCTCTGAAGCGATCATGTTGCCATCGCCATCCACGGCATAGACAAAAGCGCTCTCGATGGGCTGACCGTCAAAGCTGCGAACCTTCCCGGCGATGCTGCCATAGCGTCCGAGACCCGGATGTTGAGCAAACCGTTGACCGCGTCGCGGTTGCAGGGCAAAATCGATGCCGCCAACTGGCGTCAAGCCATCGAGCTCAAGGACAGTGGCTTTCAAAGGCCGGCGCACGTCATTGTAGAACTCGGCGACAAAATCGCGCGCCCAGGCGGCGACAATATAGCTGCCTTCCGGAATGCCGGCGACATCGTAGGCGCCTTGTTCATCTGTAAATGTTGAATAGAAGAGTTGGCCCCACTTGATCATGTTTCCGTCAAACCATCTGTGCGTCCTGGCCGGGAACACAGTGACGATGGCGCCGGCGATCGGCTCTGCGGTCGATTCATCTGTGACGACGCCGGTCACGTGACTGCCCTCTGTCGATGGGGACGGAATGGCAAAATCGATGTCCGGCGTCTCCTGACCGGCGGTGACAGTCACCACGTCCGCATCAGCGAGCTGCTGCTTGTCATTGTAATACTCTCTATAGGCAGCGGTGCGAACCATGACCCGGTACTCGCCTCGCAACAGGGGCGTGATCGTATAATTGCCGGCCGCATCCGTGAACGCGAACATTGTCGGCAGTCGTCTGAAGGTGCCGCCATCAGATCGATTCTGCAGTGGGATGGCCTGAACATACGCATACTCGACCGGATCGCCGCTCTCATCCCGCGTCACGCTGCCGCTGATTGTGCCATAGTTGCCGGTCAGGTCAAGCGTCATGTTGATATCGTCGCGCACAGTGCCGTCAGCGAGCTCGATGGGCGTCGCTTCATCGAAAGTGGGCGAATCTTGGTACCAGATACCGGAAAAGGTCATCCGATCCCAGAACCAGGCGCTGACAAAATAGGTGTCGGCAGCGAGATGGTCGATTTCGTAGCGGCCATTTTCATCGGTGACGATTTTTTGCCATGGACCGCGCACACTCGCGTGCGGTCCGTCCATCCTGGGAACGTAAGCGATATAAATGTTCGGCAATGGATTGCCGTTCGTATCAGAGACAATGCCGGATATTATTCCGGACGGTATGGCAAAATTGAAATCGATGCCAGTGACCGCCTCCGCTTCTGCGATGGTGATAATATCCGCATTCCTGGCATTCTCTTCATCATCCCAGAATTTCACCATCTTGTCGACATCGCAAAGACACGCTGATACGACATAGTCGCCATCGCTGAGACCTTCAATCCGGTAATTGCCGTCCGCATCCGTGAAGGCTATTTGAGTCAGCGTGCCCAATCTCGGGATCTCGTCATACAGAGCACTCTTTGAGCGGGCGGTCAATTTGACGTTTGCCAGCGGCTCATTCTGATCACCCTGGACGTGTCCCGCAATGCTACCGCCTTTTTCCAGGACAAAGTTGATATTCGGCACCTCTTCGTCCTTGACCTCGACGTAAGAGGGAATGACGCTGGACTCTACATAGATTTCAGGGACGTAGCCATTCGCATAGGCAGCGACCAGATAAGAACCCGCTTCCAGGTCGCTGATGATGTAATGGCCGGTTTCATCCGAGATGGCGAAGGCATGCGCGGTATCGAAAAAGCGCGGCAGGCCCATGGCCACTACCCAGGCGCCCGCAATCGGCGCGTCGCCGCTCACGGCGCCGCTGATGGCGCCGCTGCCACTTCTCGCCCGGCTGAGCTGGATGGAAATGCCGGTGGTGGCTTCGCCCTCGATAACGTTCACCGTCTCAGCATCCAGGGGACTCGTGCCAGTGCCATAAAAGGCTGTCTGATACCCATTTGCAGCGGCAACGACGAAATAGTTTCCGGCCTCGAGATGGTCGAGTACATAGACGCCGTCTGCGTCCGTCTTTGTGGACTGGGTGAAAATCGCATGCGGAAGAATCGCCCAGCAAAACACGTCCGCCGCCTCGAGCACCCGATTGCCGTGCGTTATTCTGCCTTCGATGCTGCCTGTCCCGTTTGCCGTCGCGATATGAACAGCGCCGACCACGGCCTCGTCAGGATGTTGCGAATACCACAAATTCAGCGCGAGCTCCATTCTCTGTTCGAAAGCAAGTTCGGCTGGGGAGGATGCAAAAGCAGTTGATGCCAGTGACAAGAAGAGGAGAACAACGGCAAGCCCGTATCGATTTTTTGCTTGCATAAAACCTCCTTTATTAAGTCTGCTATCATGAATTAGTTCCCCGCAAGGGGATGAATCGGGCAAATGCAATAACAATACCATCGCATCACAAGTCAGGTGATTTCTGGCTATTTGCGCAACTTTCTGCTCACCGTTTCTACATACACAACTGTCATATAAACAGTATGCTGGATCGATACGACGATCTGATGTTTTTATGCGGCAGAGAGGCACTCGGGCGCCGGCGACCGGGTTGCGTTTTCGTATGTCCATTTCCCCGAGAATATTACGCATTCGTATGAATTTTTTGCGCAGCGCACATCGCATTCGGTGGCATCTGCGGCTGTTGGCGGTAATCAGAGAAAGAGCAGGCGGCAGACGAACAGAGCCGCCAGCACGCCAACGGCGTCGGCAAATAGTCCGGCTGCTACGGCATAGCGAGTTTTTTTGATGCCCACGGCGCCGAAATAGACGGCGAGCACATAAAAGGTGGTCTCTGTACAACCGTAGAGGGTCGACGCGAGCACACCGATGAATGAATCCGGGCCGTGTCGCTCGAGCAGCTCGGTGATGATGCCCAGCGTCCCGCTGCCGGACAGCGGACGCATGAGAGCGGCCGGCAGGACCTCTGCCGGCATGCCGATGAGGTCGGTTATGGGAGAAAAAATGGTCGTGAAAAACCGCATGGCGCCCGAGGCTCTGAACATGGCGATGGCCGTCAGAATGGCGACGAGAAAGGGGATGATGCGGACAGCGACCTGGAATCCTTCTTTGGCGCCTTCGATAAAGACTTCGTACACCTTCACTCTTTTGATCACGGCGAGCAGCGGGATGATGAACAGAAGAAAGGGGATCGTCCACGTCGAGATGAAAGAGATCAGCGATTTGCCGGAAAAGGGCAAAAGAGACCCAAGTTTTTCAAAGAGATCGAGTGCGATGCCGAGGAGCGCGGCCAGCACAAGGCAGAGGGCGATCAGGATGCTTTTGTACGGAAAAGCGGCTGTTGCGGCGTCGCCGCGAGAGAAGAAGGAGAAGAACTTGACAGCGAGGATCGCCGCGATGGTCGCCATGGCTGAGGCAAAGATGGTGGGGCCGATGATGGCGCCGGGATCGCTCGAGGCAAGAGTTGTGCGGACGCCGATGATCGTCATGGGGACCAGCGTGATGCTGGCCGTGTTCAGCGCCAGGAACATGATCATGGCGTTGCTGGCGCTCTCTTTTTCCGGATTGAGCTCCTGCAGCTGTTCCATCGCCTTGATGCCAAAGGGTGTCGCCGCATTGCCAAGTCCGAGCCAGTTGGCGCTCACATTGAGCATCATGGAGGCGATGGCCGGATGATCCGATGGCACGTCGGGAAACAATCGCTTGCTGACCGGCGTGATGGCTCTGGCGATGAGGCGAACCAGTCCCGCACTCTCGGCGATCTTCATGATGCCAAGCCACAGGCTCATGATGCCGATGAGCCCCAGGGCGATCTGCACGGCTGTGCCGGCCATATTCATCGCACTCTGGGTCACCTCCGCAATGTTGCCGGTGCAGGCGCCGACGACGATCGCTATCATGACGAGGAACAACCAGACGTAATTCATCATCTCGAACGAGCCT
>RQOI01000392.1 GCA_003854995.1 Candidatus Zhuqueibacterota bacterium | reverse complement strand
GTCTGCGGTCTGCGGTCTGCCGTCTGCGGTCTGCTGCCCGCGGCTGAACAGCTCTGTTCCCACACACTTGCCACTCCAAACACAGATGAGGCAAATGAAAACCATTGACACGCTCATTTTCGATTTTGACGGCACCCTCGCCGACACCTATCCGATCATCTTTCATTCCTTTCAGACGATCTTTAAAGAATTTAAAAATCAAGAGATCACCGGTAAAGAGATCGTTGCCATGTTCGGGCCGGCGGAAGATGAGATCATCCGCCGGCAATTCTCGGCTGCTGATCTCTCAGCCGTCATCGAACGCTATTACGAAGCATATCACCTGCAACACGATGCCCTGGTGCAACCGCAGCCCGAAATAAACCACATGCTGCGCGACTTGAAAAGACGGGGCTATAAACTCGGCATTTTCACCGGCAAAGGTCGACGCAGCCTGAACATCTCGCTGCGCCATCTGTTCGATGACGACCTCTTTGACGCAACAGTCACCGGCGATGAAGTGAGCCGTCATAAACCAGACCCGGAAGGCGCGCTGAAAGCACTGGCCATGCTGGGCAGCGAGCCGGCGCGAGCCGTTTTCCTTGGTGACAGTGAATTTGATTTCCTGGCCGGACGAGCGGCCGGGATGAGCATCATCGCGGTGGCCTGGTTTCACGAGGATGGGCCATTGCGGGCAAAAGCAGATCTCATTTTGCGCAGAAAAGAAGAGGCAGCAGAGTTGCACAGCTTATTGACACGCCTGCCATCGCGCGGCAGTGCAAATGTGTAAATCGGCCGCTTGGCTGCAAGCGGCCTTGTTGAAATGATGAGGACGAAGATGATCGCACGCCTATCTCTGTTCATTCTGGCCGGCTCCCTCGCCATGACAAAGAGCGGCTTGCACGGCGAATCCGTCTACCAGGGAAGGATCAATGATCCGGAAGCGGTTTATTTTACGCCTGAGAATTACGCCATCACGGCGGACGGCAAAACCGACGTGTCCGCTGAACTGCAAAAAGCCATCAATCAGATCAAAAACGAAAAAAACTTTGGCATTCTCTTCATCCCCTCCGGCAGATATAGAATATCCAAGACCATTTACGTCCCGCCGGCCATCCGCCTGATCGGCTATGGCGAGGAGCGGCCGCTGATCTGTCTGGCGCCGAACTCGCCGGGCTTTCAGGCGCCAGTGGAATCGGATAAAGGCCAGGCCAATTATATGTTCTGGTTCACCGGCGGCGGCGTCGAAGGAGACCGGCCGCGAGACGCCGGCGCCGGGACCTTTTACAGCGCTATCGCCAATATTGATCTGCAAATTGAAAAAGGCAATCCATACGCCGTCGCTCTGCGCACCCATTTCGCCCAGCACTGCTATGTTGAGAACGTCCGCATCGATATCGGCGATGGCAAAGCAGGATTATTCGATGTGGGCAACGAAATGGACAATGTCGCCTTTTACGGCGGCGACTATGGCATCTATACCACCAAGACATCGCCCAGCTGGCCGATGATGATGCTCGACACCTATTTCGAGGGTCAACGCAAAGCCGCCATTTACACGCAGGAAGGCGGCTTGACCATCCTGCGGCTGCACGCCAGAGATGTCCCTACAGTCATTGAAATCAAGACGAATTACAGCGACCGGATCTTTATGGAAGAGTGTCGATTCGAAAACATCGATTCTCCGGCCATCATCATCAGCAACGAAAAAAATGCCGCCAATCAGATCAGCCTGCGCAACATTGACTGCTGCCAGGTGCCGGTGCTGGTGCACTATCGCCGCAGCGGCGCGCAGACGCCAGGCGCGGGAGCACTTTACCGGGTCGTCAACTATACGCACGGCGTGCACATCGACAGCCTGACTGCGGCGCCTGTCGTCGATGCGCGCGCGGATGTGCAGCCGCTGCAATCGCTGCCCGATTTTCCCCGCAGAGATATTCCCGCTCTTCCGCCGACAAAGGAATGGGTCAACCTGGTCGAACTCGGCGCCATCGGCGATGGGGTGACCGACAACACCAGAATATTTCAGGAGGCCATCGCCAAGCATGCCGCTATCTACATACCGCAAGGCTGGTATGTCGTCTCTGAGCCGCTCAAGCTCAAACCAGAGACCTGCCTGATCGGACTGCACCCGATTGCCACGCAGATCATGTTGCTGGAGAGCACGCCGGCATTCAGTGGCTTTGGCGCACCGCAGCCCCTGCTCGAGACGCCGATCGGCGGCGCCAATATTGTCACCGGCATCGGCCTCAACACCGGCGCTTTCAACTATCGCGCCGTAGCCTGCAAGTGGATGGCCGGTGAAAAGTCGCTGCTGAACGACGTAAAGTTCGTCGGCGGACACGGCAGCATGCAGCGCGGTCCGCGGCGGCGCAACTGGCAGCGCCCGGGCATCAGCTCGCCGAACGAACCTGTCTACGACCGCTGGCACGATCGCGCGTGGGACAATCAGTACTGGAGTCTCTGGATCACCCAGGGCGGTGGCATCATCAAAAATATCTGGAGCGCCAGTAGCTATGCGACCAGCGGCCTGTTCATCAGCAACACCTCCACGCCGGGACGCATCTATGCCATGTCCGTCGAACACCACATACGCAACGAAGTGCGCATGAAAAATGTCGCCAACTGGCGAGTGTACGCCCTGCAGCTGGAAGAAGAGTATACTGAAGGCCCCGATTGTCAACCGATCGAACTGCAAGACTGTCGCCAGATGGTCTTTGCCAACCTCTACCTGTTCCGCACCATTCGGCTGAAAACGCCCTATCCGCATTCGATTCGAACCTGGAACTGCCGCGATGTCGAGATGCTGAATGTGCACAACTATTCGCAGATCAAGTACACCACGGATGTGCCGCTCTATGATGTCAATCTGGACCGC
>RQOI01000391.1 GCA_003854995.1 Candidatus Zhuqueibacterota bacterium | reverse complement strand
GCTGTTGATTCCCGCCGGATAGAGAGGTGATCCGTGTGCTCCATAGTCAGGGCTTGGCGCGCCGTTCGTAACAGGCCGGACAAAAATGCGGACGCCGCCGGCATTGGTTGTGAAATAGTCAAAATTGACGTTGAGTTGCTGACCCAGCTGCAAGGTCACAGGCGAAGGAGGCATCTGAATATTGGTGATATAGTCAGTATAGCCTACGCCGAAGAACAAAAGAGCAAAAAGAATGGCAAAAATCAGGACCTGCTTTTTCATGGCATGTTACCTCCTATTTGGTTAATGGTTGTGGACTGGACTCTGCCGCGGCAAATTTTATCAAACGCCGACATTGCGTCGCGAAGATTTTTACAGCAACCAGATGTTAGGGTATCCTACAACAGAGTAATCCACTGTGTCTGTCAACAGGTTCATGTCATCGACGGATGATTATGACGCAGGCGGCATGAGAAAAGGAATTACCAGATACTCCCCGTGTGTGATGCAAATTGAATGATCAGAATACATGTCCCACGTCATGTTTTAAATAATAACCAATTTCGCATCCAATGTCAAGGGCAATGTGATTTCGACATGGTTCAAAGCTCTCGGCGAAAGGGGAGCGCGACAGTGTGAGGAATTATACGGTCAACGGTTGTATCGTCAACTGAAAAAGCTCAATTTGGAATGCCTTGTTTTAGATGCCGATTCGACAGCTAAAACGGTCTACGGCAATCAGGGCGGCGCCTCGGTGGGATAATACCCATATAAAAGAGGCGCGAAAAGCTTCAATCCACTACTGTTGTTTTTAAGCTATATGAAAGGTTAAGTTGTCAATTATCATGCTAATTCATCGCCACCACGTTTGCATGGCTCTCCAGCCAGCGCAGCAGCGGCTCCCAGATCAGGCTCTGCGAGTCGTGCGACAGAAAGATGTCAATGTGCCCGAGATCATGGAGCGCCTCGTCAACCGAAAGTTTACGCGGGATCAGATGCATCACATCCGTACTGCCGAGCAGCGTGGTGGTATAAATCGTCATCTCGGCAAAGCCGCCGCCGCTGATATATGGCCTGCCTGATCACCTGATGGACAATGTATTGCATTTTGTCGCCAATCGAGGGATGCAAATGAGGGAATCTAGGAGCATCTGCCGCAAAGCGATATCGTTCTGGTCGAAATTTATAAGTGGCGAATATTTTCGCGGTGAACTGTAGCATGACAAGTGCGTGGCCTGCAAAAGTTTTTCTTTCACTTCTGGCATTTCTCGCATGAGCTGCATGAGAATTTCAACAGGTTTGGGCATGGGAGAACGGCCGATCTCCCAATCCTGAAGGGTTCTGAGTTTTACACCAATGGCCTCTGCCAGCAGTTTTTGCGTCAATCCTAATTCTTCTCTTCTCATTTTTTGCAATCTTTTTGCGCGTAATATTTGCAGTTCTTCTTCAGTTAAATATGCGATATCACGACTACCATTATCTGACATTGTTGTCACTCTACATTTGATCAGATGCACCATATATTGTCCTCTTGATGAAATGATCCAATCTCTTTTTCTGCTTTTGTTAGATATCAGCAAGGATCAACAATTCTCTGGTTGTCAAGGTGAACAACCTGTTGATTGCAGGATATTAAATATGCGGTGACGATACTCTTCTAAATCAGTCTACGACCAATTGTGTGTTTTCATCCTCGACTGATGCTTCACTTTCCATATAGAGAGTATCAGGACATAAATCTTGTCCTGTCTGCCATTTTATACTGCCAAAGAATGGTCGCACTGAATTGAATTTGCTTTTTTGCCTTAATTCTTTAAAAATCCCTATATCCAGATAGGGTTTTAAATCAAATATTTTGACTTCATTGTTGGTAAATGTCAAAATAAGAGTGTAATTGTCGCTCGGTTTGACATCTTTCACTCTTGGATTCATTTTAGTTCCTCTATCTTAATGGATCGATCTTGAAAACATTTTGACCGTTTATGGCCAATTCCCAATTTGCCATCAAATCCTCATGATGAATTTCGATCCAAGCCTGAACCAATTTCATTTTATTTGCGGGTATTTCTCCTTCCAGCAAATTTCCGTCCGGAATGGAAATTACGGCTTCATGGTCTTGATATTTTACGTGAATATGAGGTGTGTGATGTTTCTTTTGATCAAGATAGTACATTGATATAATAATTCCATAAAACATGGAGATTATTGCCATGGTCACATTCCTCAAATTATAATTTTTCTATCGACGAATTCGGAGGTTTCAATGAATATTCCATCAGGCAAATATACGGAATGTCCGCACTTTTGGCAAGATTAATTTGAGCCGATCCTAATCCGATCCTTCTACAGGATCGGATTAAAAGATATATGCTCGCCTGTGGTCACATGATACTATCTAAGCAGCACCAGTTTCTTTTGTTGGTTAAAGTCATCCACTTGCAGCGAATAGAGATACAGACCGGAGGCTACGAGCCGGCCGTTTTGATCGGTGCCATGCCAGCGAATCGATTGCTCACCGCTCTCCTGCCGCTCGTCCACCAGTGTGACGATGTGCTGGCCGACGGCGTTGTAAATGCTCAAAGTGACATGCGCAGGCCGCTGAATCTGATAGGCGATTGTTGTCGTGGAATTGAAGGGATTGGGATAGCTGTCGTCCAGGGTGCAGAATTCTGGACTCTTTTCCCCCTGTTCCGCGATGCCGGTCATGGACTGTACTTCGAGCGCCGCATTATCGATCAACCAGAGCGCATCCGCGTTGCCAGAGGTTGAGACAAAGCGTAGACGGAAACGGACGCTGGCAAAATCTGGACCGATATAATCATCGAGAGCGCAGCTCTGTTTGATCCACTCCTGCTGTTCGCCGTTGCATGGCGCACCGATGGCATGCCATTCGACGCCGGCATCCAAGCTGATCTCAACCAGCCCGGCATCGTCCGCTGCCATGCTGTGCTTTGTATAAAAAGTGAACATGGCCGAGCGAGCGGCTGACAGGTCAAATGGCGCCTTGAGTTCAATCCATGCATCAACGGCGCCCGACGTTGGCGGAGCAAAGGCCAAGCATCTTTTGCCGGCGAAATAGTCGTCTGCGGTCTGTTTCCAGCCCGGCTGTAGCTGCCACTTGTGCAAAACATTTTCAAAGTCATCGATTTGCGGAGTTGCGGCGAGAACAAATTTGACGCTATCGTTTTGCGAGTTCTCATCTCCAGGCAGTTGTGTATAGACTAACATTTCATAGTTCTTGTGCAGCAGTGGAATCCACTCTGCCGGAAATTGGACATCCGCAAATTCGAGCGTGGCGAGCGAATCGATGTCAACCTGGGCAGAGTAGAGAGAGGTCGTCTCATCGCTGATGCTGCAAAAAGCTCTGATCTCCTTTGCGACTGCTCTGCCGAGATTACGCACCTGTGCCGTCGGCCGCCATCTGCTGAAGGCGGTCACGTTGATGATTTTGATTTCAGGCGCGCAGATCTCTAAATCGTGTTCGCGTGTGATCAAGGGCGCAAAACTATTGCTCGCCCAAGTGAGCACCGATGTCATGCTAAAATTTGCGTTCGAATAGGTGTGATCCACTCCCCATACTGTCAAGGAATCATGAAAATATTCGGTGAATTTGGGCCAGAAGGCTGGATAGGCACTTGACCAGTAAACGCCGCCCGTACATTTTGATATATAGATGTCAGTGAATGGCGCTGAGTCACTTGTTGAGAAATACTCTCGCGCTATTGTCGATGGGCTATACTTCACCCACTCATTGTATACAGAGTCAATGACCGCCCCTGTTCCCTCCTGCAGAGGATACTGGCCCTTCCACGGCGAGGCGGGATCATAAGAGAAGACGGCGGCATACTGGCCAAGCATATAGGTCAGGAATTGCATTGGGAAACTATAGCGGAAGCCGTTTGTCTCGTTTTTCTGCACCCAATCAAACCATAAAGGGAGAGCTTCAAAAGCAAGATCGCCGGCCCATGAGGCGAATCCAGAAAAAAGATCCGGCCGTCTAAAGGCGGCGCGTGCGGCGCCGCTGCCGCCCATATCGAAACCGGCGATCAGCCAATACCCGCGCTCATGCGATCCGTCCGATTTTTTGGCTGCCGGATAGTTCTGTTCCAGCCATTCTACTACATCGTTGACAAGATAATCTGACCAATTCCCCCACATTGAAGAATTGACGTAAAGATGAGCATCAGAATACCATGAGCTGCCGACCACCGCATAAGGGATGGCAATCAGCATCGGTTTGATGGTCCCCTTTTTCAAAAGAGAGGCCAGTGTTGATTGAAACTCATTCCAATCCGAGGCATATTGGCCGTTGTTTGTCAGCCAAATTAGTATCGGACACGGTGACTCAGGCGTGCAGGAGACCGGTCGATGGACGTAAATGGACATATTCCTGTTCAGGCTGTTGCTGAAGAACGGCTTGATGTCAGTCACCACCTCCTGGGTGTAAAGTACGCCGCAGGCTGACACAACGATGATGAGGATGCCTAAAAGACGCAATTTTGTCATACTTCCTCCCTAGATATTACGATCGCCCTGGATATCCATCCTGAGCGGGAAATAATGAGGGACATTTGTCCCATGCGGGATATTTGTCCCCATCGGACGGATGTCCTCATCCATTGACCGTCTGGTACATTGATCATTCTAATTCATCGCCACCACGTTCGCATGGCTCTCCAGCCAGTGCAGCAGCGGCTCCCAGATGAGGCTCTGCGATTCGTGTGACAAAAAGATATCAATGTGCCCGAGATCATAGAGCGCCTCGTCAACCGAGAGCTTGCGCGGGATCAGATGCGTCACATCCGTACTGCCGAGCAGTGTGGTGACATAAATCGTCATCTCGGCAAAGCCGCCGCCCGCCGATACGTTGAGGATCGGCACGGTGATTTGACTCAAGTGATCATCCCAAGGCGTGTCTTCAATGTCGGTCATGATTTTGCAGTAATCATTGATGAACTTGGCGGCTTCCCAGGGCGTGCCCGCCTCCAGGAAATCAAAGCATTCATCGAGGGTCACCCATCTCAAGTCAACAGGAAAATCATTTTCCCAAACGCCGCCCCAATAATGCGTCGGGATGGGGCCGAAAATGGGTCCGGAAGCATAATAAAGTGCCGTCTGCCAATTGGTAAATCCCGGGAAAATCGGCGAATCGCCTTCCGGTTCCGAGCGCGCCAGCACGGCAATAGTTTTAAAAGGAATCCAGTCGCCGTATACTCGCTGATCAAGTTCATCCTTGGTGCGTTGATACTCGAGGGTAAACGAGTCCTTGATCACCTGAAGATCGGTCTTGAAAGGCACATCCACCGGCACAAAGCCGCAGACGTTGCGGAGAAATGGGCGCACCACGGCTTCCTGATTCAGCAGCGCATATCCTGTAAAAACGCCGCTGCTGTAGCCGAGAAGCGGCAATTGATCAAAACTACTGCCGGTAAACAGACGAGTAAATCGGGCGATAGCCAAGGCATACTCCAAATCATCGATCTGACGCTGCAAGCCCCAGTCCGCCATAAAATTAAAATCTGTTTCCTCCTCCGGCACCAGCGTCCACGCCTGATCAATGCCCCAGACATCAACATCGTTTTCAGCCAAATAGACGGCAAAACCAAAGTCGTTCGGCATGTGAGACGAGCGGCTGCCGGGAATGAACATGCTGGAAAAATCCTTAGCGTCGCCATGCTGCAAAAAGATCGAGACGGGCGCGTTAATCGGCATCAGCGGCCGCTTTTCCTTGACCACGCGGTGCACACCGATGACGTCATAATGCCCCGGGCCGGTCTGCACCTGAAACGAATAATGCACAATGTTGCCTCTGATCGGCTGGCGGTTGTAGGTGATCAATCGTTTGTTTGCTTGCGGCGCGGGCGTAGCTTTGGCCAGCGACGCATCGACGCCCTCAGGCAGAGCGACGCTCTCGGCGCGCGTCCAACCGATGCACTCGAT
>RQOI01000390.1 GCA_003854995.1 Candidatus Zhuqueibacterota bacterium | reverse complement strand
CGCTTTTTCTTTTTTGGTGGAATGAGCGGCCCAAGCAGATCCTGAATGTTCAAGCCCATCTCCTCAATGCCAATGGGTGAAATCACCTGCATCATGGCAGAAGGTTCCATGTTCACATTCAGCTCGATCATGCGGCCGTCGAGTTTGCCCTCAAGGAGATTCACCCGCATTTTTTCGCGATTGCGCAGATACTTTTCTTCCCGTTCTTTGCGCTTGTCCTTGTCCTCGCTGTTGTGCCGCTTTGGCATGGGCGGCGGCGGCAACAGGATATCGACGAGCTGTTCAATGGCCAATTCTTTTGCTTTATCCTGCACGAGCTCGACATATTCGCTGCGCACCATATTCACCGCCTGGTCGACGAGATCGCGCACAATGGACTCGACATCCCGGCCCACATAGCCGACTTCAGTGAATTTAGACGCTTCGACCTTGACAAAGGGTGAATTGCCCAGCTTGGCCAGGCGTCGCGCTATTTCCGTCTTGCCGACGCCGGTGGGGCCGATCAGAATGATGTTATTCGGCATGATCTCTTCGCGCAATTCTTGTGGCACTTGCTGGCGACGCCAGCGATTGCGCAAGGCAATGGCCACAGACTTTTTGGCATTGTCCTGGCCAATGATATATTTATCCAGTTCCTGGACAATTTCTTGTGGCGTCATGTTCATGAAAATATCCTTTAACAAGAGAGGGTGGGTCGCTAGAGTTCCTCGATAATGATGTTGTCATTGGTATAGATGCAAATCTCGGCCGCGATGCGCATGGCCTCTTTGGCAATCTGGACAGCATCCAGATCTGAATGGCGGATGAGGGCGCGCGCTGCGACCAGCGCAAAGTCACCGCCTGAACCAATGGCGAGAACATTATCATCCGGCTCGATGATATCGCCGGTGCCCGAGATGAGAAAGATGTGATTTTTATCCATGACGACGAGCACTGCTTCGAGACGGCGCAGGTAGCGATCGATTCGCCAGTCTTTGGCCATTTCGACCGCAGCTCGACTCATGTTGCCGTTGGCATCGGTGAGCTTTTCCTCAAAACGCTCGAAGAGCGTGAACGCATCAGCAGCGGCGCCGGCAAATCCGGCCAAGACCTT
>RQOI01000389.1 GCA_003854995.1 Candidatus Zhuqueibacterota bacterium | reverse complement strand
CGATGGTTCGTCAACCAGATCGCCGGATGAAAAAAGTAGGCCGCTTGGATGAAATTCTGCAGAACAATCCACAGGTCATCCAGACGTTTGATGTGCACCATCTCGTGGGCGATGACAGCGTGGATATGCTCGGAATTTGTGGTTGAAAGGTCAGTGCATTTTCTCCTGCCATCTGCGTCGCATTCCGCATTTGTTTGTGTTGACTGTTCCATAGTATAATTGTCAAGCAGACTCATCGGCAGTACGATGACTGGCCGCCAAATGCCAATGGTGAATGGCAGCTGTATTTTTGTCGAAGCTTTCAACCTCACTCGGCGCTTTATAGCAAGGCAGCTTTGCCATTCAGACAGCAGTTCTGCTAGGTGAGAGCAATGGATATTCACGGCTGTCGCCGCCAGGTTATGCCAGCGCCGATGACGAACGACAAATGAAATGGAAAAAATGACAAAGCCGAGCGACCAGGCAGTCCCGAGTAAATTCTGCCTCTGACTGATAAATAGTAGCACGCTCGGAGTCGAAGCGCGTTTCAGTGCGACATTTCCTTCATCATGAACGCTCATGATCGTTTGTTCCATTTCCGCAGGCTGAAAATGAAATAAAACGCGCGCTACATTTCTCAGCGATAGCGGATGAGACAAGTCAGGGGGTAGTATGAGACGAATCAACACAAGCGTCCACAATCCCAAATGCAGTGTTGCTGATCTTTTTCGTAACGGGATCGAAACAGCTGATACTATTAGAAATAGTATGGCAGCGTAGATCGATTGCTTGAGTAAAAAGTTATAAAGTGCGTTGCTGAGATTTTGCACTGCCATTTTTAGAGCTCCGTTTTTTCATCATCATCATCAAGCAATCGCTCCAGTTCTTCAATTTCATCCGCTGAGATGGCTTTGCTGCTGGCAAACATGGAGACAACAGCGCTCGTATCCGTCTCCAGCACCCGGTCGGCAAAAAACTGCACCAGCTTGGCAAGACCAGCGGGACGAGAGATGCGCGGCGAATATAAAAAGATGCCATGAAAGTCCTCGCGCGTGAGCAACTGCTTTTTCACCATCCTGTCCATCATCGTTTTGGTCGTCGTGTATGCCCATCTCGTCGTGGCGGCTATTTGATCGTGCACTTCTCGAACAGTGTGATGACCGGATTTCCATAGCACGCGTAGGATATCGTATTCAGCTTTGGAGAGCTCAGGCAAGCGATTCATCTCCGAACCTTTCATTTTGATGCTATATTTTAGTTTTACTACTACAATATAGTAGTTTAACTAAAAATAAACAATTTTATTTTATTGTCAAGTGATAATTTTAAAAACAACAAAATTTCATCAAAAAAATATCTGTCGCTCCGGCTACGTTCTGCCTGACTGACAGTCAATACTTTAGTATTGCAAAAGTGAAATCCCCATTCGGCTTCAGTTCGGACGCAGTCAAGACCAGTCGAAAAATTTTGTTCCCCCAGCTTCTCGACATGCGTTCATCGTCAAGAGTGATCGTCTCGATCGTTGGCTGCAGCGACGCATGGCAGCGCAGTAGAAATGTCCGCTGCGACGCGGCATCTGTCAGACGGATTGTCCCAGGTGCATCGATCGAGACGCCGAGCGGGGTGATGAAATTGAACTGTACTGGCGCAGTGGTCTCGTTCAATTTGAAAACGTCTCGCAGGGCGATGCTCTTTTCCCTGTTCAAGGTGATCGTCCGATGCCACGATTCGACTAGCGCCTCGGCCGGGTAAGCGCCGGCAATGTCGAGGGACAATTCAGCTTGCTGGGATGTCGCTTTGTACTGGATATCTCGAGCGCGGAACTGCGGGCCCTCTTTTTGCATGACGCCGTTGATGGTCGGCACATTGTGATAAGCGGACTGGTTGTTCCACAGCTCGTATCTCTGACTGCTGAACGTTTTTCTGGTATAGGTTTGCGCGCCGGCATCGATGAGCACCGGCAGACCATCGTGGTAGACGATGAAATTGCCGATATCGTTGTGGTTGTGACTCTCGTCGTTATGTCCCCCTTTGGCGGCGAGGTAAAAGCCGGACGCGCTGCCCTCCTCTGAGCGGGCAGCCATGACCTGGATGTTCGGCAACCACACGTCCCGCAACAGCGGTTCGGCTGCTTGGGTCGCGTGCAACTCATTCAGGGTGAAGAGAGCCGGCAGTGCGCGGCTGATACTGCCGCCCGGCATGCGGGACGCGAGATTCTGTTCTCGCGCCGCAAAAGCGGCGAATTGTTGCATGGTCGCATCGTCGATGGCTTTCCCATAGCGGAAGACGAGCGGCGCCTCGATGCTCATTTTGGCAGAGGCGTCGGCAAAATTGATATAGTATGGCGAGCGGATATAGGCCTTGCAGATGAAGGTGCCGATGTTGCGGATGAGCGGATGATCGAACAGATCGATTTTTCCGTCGGATGCGCTGTAGAGCAGCTCCAGGCAATCGAATAACGACGCGCCGGCGCGGCCCCAGTAGCTCGGGCCTTCATCGCAACCGCCGTCCGCCGGGTAGGGGAGGATGAAATTGTCGAGGCTGTCCATGGCCTTGT
>RQOI01000388.1 GCA_003854995.1 Candidatus Zhuqueibacterota bacterium | reverse complement strand
GCATTCTCGTCGCCCGTCGGCGGCGGCACTCGCTGCACCACGGCCTCCAGAATCTCCTCGATGCCGATGCCGACCTTGGCGCTGGCGAGGAGGATTTCATCCTCACGACAGCCGAGGATATCGATGATCTGATGTTTCACGTCCTCGATCTGCGCGCTCGGCAGATCGATCTTGTTGATGACCGGCAAAATTTCCAGGTCGTTTTCCAGGGCGAGATAGAGATTGCTCACGGTCTGCGCCTCGATGCCCTGGGAGGCGTCGATGATCAAGAGCGCGCCCTCGCAGGCCGCCAGGCTGCGCGAAACCTCATAGGTGAAATCCACATGCCCAGGCGTGTCGATGAGGTTGAGCGTATAGTCGTGACCGTCTTTGGCCTTGTATTTCATGGTGATCGCGTGCATCTTGATGGTGATGCCGCGCTCGCGCTCCAGATCCATGCTGTCGAGCACCTGATCTTTCATCTCGATCTTGCTGAGTGTGCCGGTCTGCTCCAGCAGACGATCGGCCAACGTCGATTTCCCATGATCGATATGCGCGATAATGCAAAAATTTCGAATATAGTTCTGTCGCATGGTGTTGTAATTGTTTATGATGTGAATATGATGCCATCGGCTGGTGGCAAAAAATAACGTTTAAAATAGCAAAAAAAAGTGTACAAATCAACTTGTTTAGATGGACCTTATCATTGATTACGAGTTTGTTTTTCATTAAATTAATGCAGGATAGACTGGAAACTTGGCTGGACCTGATAAAATCGAAAGTCATTTGTTCACAAATATGAAAGGGAGAGGCCATGAAGCTCACTGCTATATTGCTGATCCTCAGCGTGCTGTCGATCGTATCGACATGCAGGCGCGAACTTGCGACAGAGCCGGGTGAGGTCAAGGTGCGGGCACTCACACAAAGCGAAAAACAGGTCGCTCTGGCGAGCGACGAATTCGGGCTCGATCTCTTCAATAAAGTTGTTGCGGATGGTGAAAACAGCAACGTTTTCATCTCGCCGTTGAGCGTTTCCATGGCGCTGGGCATGACCTTGAACGGCGCAGCCGGAGAGACCAGGACGGCGATGCAAAAGACCCTGAACTTTGGCGACATGAGCGCTGACGAGATCAATGGCGCTTATGCGTCATTGATCCAACTGCTGCGCAGCATCGATCCGCTGGTGCAGTTTGAAATCGCCAATTCGATGTGGACGCACGTCGATTTTCCGGTGCGGCAAGAGTTCATCAACACCAACAAGACCTTCTTCGACGCCATGATCAGTGCACTGGATTTCCGCGCGCCGGCCGCGTTGAAGACGATCAATGGCTGGGTGGATCAAAAGACGCATGGCAAGATCGACAAAATCATTGACACCATTCCACCCGATGTCGTCATGTATCTCATCAATGCGATCTATTTCAAAGGCACGTGGACATTCGAATTCAATAAAAAAGAGACGAATGACGAGACCTTTTTTGTGACCGAGAACGAGCGCGTGCAGGCGCCGTTCATGCGGCAGACCAATGACAGCTTGCCCTATTTTGAAAACGATCTGCTGCAGATGATCGATCTGCCGTATGGCAACAGGCAATTCAGCATGACGATCATTTTGCCCAGAAACAACAAGTCTGTCAGCGACATTGTGTCGCAGCTCGACGGCGCGAACTGGACGACCTGGCTGGGCTCATTACGGCGGCAAAAAGGCACCATCCAGATGCCCAAATTCAAACTGGAATATAAAAAATCACTGCCGGACGTTCTATCAGCCATGGGAATGGGCATTGCTTTCTCCGATGCAGCCGACTTTAGCGGCATCAATGCGGAGAAAAGAACGTCGATCAGCGATGTCATCCATAAAACCTTTGTCGATGTGTATGAAGAAGGCACCGAGGCGGCTGCGGTGACCGCTGTCGAAATATCGTTGACGTCGGTCGGGCCGTCGCAGGGCTTTTTCATGCGCGTCGATCGTCCCTTCATCTTCACGATCCGGGAGAAGAGCAGCGGCACTATCCTCTTCATCGGCCAGGTCATTCGTCCCGTATAAATTCGAATTGCACTGACTATGCGAGTTTTCGTCACAGGCGCCACCGGCTATGTCGGTGGCTTTATTTTACAGGAATTGCGTCGGCAGCATATCAAGGCGCGCTGTCTCGTCCGGACGTACGGTCAGGCGGAACGGATCAATGCCGATGGCACCGAAGCTGTCATTGGGGACATCACCAACCCCAAAACCCTCGAGGGCATACTGACGGGCTGTGATGCGGTCATTCATCTGGTGGCGATCATCGAGGAAGATCGAAAAAAGGACATCACTTTTGCGCGACTCAACTATGAGGCCACGAAGAACATGGTTGACCTCGCCCTGGCGCAGGGGGTGCGACGTTTTCTCCATATGAGCGCCCTGGGGGCGGACGTCAATGGCGCGACCGCTTATTTTCGCAGCAAAGGCAAAGCCGAAGCCTGTGTGCGCGACAGCGGCCTGAATTATACCATCTTTCGCCCCTCTTTTATCTTTGGGCCCGGCGATGCCGTCTTTACGATGTTGGCGAAAACCATAAAAAAAGTGCCGCTGGGACTGATGCCGCACTTTGGCATCCGCAGATATCGTCACCAACCGGTCTCCATATATGATGTGACGAGGGGAATTGTCAATGCGCTGGAAAATGAAAAGACATTTCATAAAACATATGACGTCGGCGGACCACATCCTCTGTCTTATAAAGAGCAGCTGAGAGCGATCGCCAGTGCGATCGACGCCAAGGTGCACCTCGTGCCGCTACCGCTTTTCATCAGCAGGATCGTCGTCGCTGCGATGGCTCTCTTTCCCTCCTCGCCCATCGATCAGGACAAACTGACGATGTTGACGCTCGACAACGTCTGCGATCCGCGACCGTTTGCGGAGGATTTTCGCATCGACCTCATGCCCTTTCGTCAGGGGATCACCTATCTGAAAAAGTGAGGCGCGCGATGAGCGGAATTTTGGCTCTATAATCTTTTGAAAGGGTGAAAGCGAACCGCCGAGTTCGCCGAGGGGCGCAGAGAAAGTCATATTTCATCTCTGTACTCATTGGTTTCAATCTTTCGCTCTACTTGATTGATGTGATAAATAAGGTTTGGAATTTTCAGCAAAGGAAACATTATGAACGAGCCCATTCAGTTACAGCCCGGCGACAGGGCGCCCGATTTTTCTCTGCCGGCCAGCACCGGAGAGACGGTTTCACTGCGAGATTTCCGCGGTGAAAAGCGAGTTGTGCTCTATTTTTACCCGAAAGACAATACATCCGGCTGCACCAAAGAGGCCTGCTCTTTTCGCGATCATTTGCCGGCGATCAACGACAAGGACACGGTTGTTCTTGGCGTGAGTCCGGATGGTTTGCCATCGCATGACAAATTCATCGAAAAAAATGCGCTCAATTTTCCACTATTGTCCGATGCAGATCACGCCGTAGCTGAATCCTATGGCGCATGGGGCGAGAAAAAGATGTATGGCAAATCCTATATGGG
>RQOI01000387.1 GCA_003854995.1 Candidatus Zhuqueibacterota bacterium | reverse complement strand
GGACAGATGTCCCAACTAAATTACCCGCCCAGAATGGATATTCTGGGCGATCTTATAGAGGGCTGTGTGCTTTTTTATCAGGTTCTTAAGGCTTTTGCCGCCTGTAACTGACGTTTTACTTTTTCAACCTGGAAAAACTTGACTTTATCATTTTGATTAGCTAATTTCAAAATCAAATTAAAAGAGGTCACTATCTTGAAAACCAGGCTCACGACCACGAGGATGAACGCGAAAATGCACCGATGCGGGCTTGGCAAATGTTGCGATTGCGAATGAAAGCAAACAATTGACAAGCCCACAGCGCGATGCTCTGTGGGCTTTTTAATTTTAATGAGGAAATATTATGAAAAAAGTGAGATGTGCAGTGCTCGGCGCCACTGGCGTCGTCGGTCAGAACTTTCTGCGGCTGTTGGTGGCGCATCCCAATTTTGAGCTGGTGGCGATATGCGCCAGCGATGTCCGCGTCGGCCTCAAGCTGGCATCGGCGAAAGAGCAGGTCGACGGCGGCATTCCGATCGAATTTGCTGATCTCGTCTTTGATCCGATAGATGTCGATGTGCTCGCAGCAAAGCAGGTGCAGGTCGCCTTTTCAGCCCTGCCCGCCGATGTGGCCAAAGAGGTTGAAAAAGAGGCTGCCCGGCGCGGCATCAAGGTCTTTTCCAACGCGGGCGCCTATCGCATGGAAAAAGATGTGCCGATCCTCATTCCAGAGGTCAATCATGCGCACCTGGCGCTCGTCAGGGAGCAGGACACCCCGGGCTTCATTGTCACCAATGCCAACTGCACGGCGACGGGTTTGGCCATGGCGCTGTTGCCGATCATACCGTTCGGCATTCGCAAGCTGGTCATCGCGAGCTATCAGGCCATCTCCGGCGCCGGCTATCCGGGCCTGTCTGCTCTGGATATATTGGGCAATGTCATCCCCTATATCAGCAATGAAGAGGTGAAGCTGCGCCAGGAATGCACCAAGATTTGCGGTGCGCTGCGCGGCGGCGCCATTGCGGCCGCTGATTGGGAGGTGCATGCGCACTGCATCCGCGTAGGCACGCTCATCGGTCATCTCATCTCAGTGCACGTCGAACTGCAATCCGAAATATCGCTGCAAGAGGTGCAAGACGCGATCATGCATTATCAGACCCCGCAGCCCATCGCCGGTCTGCCGACGAGTCCCGATGTGCCGATTTATTACCTCGAGCAAGTGGACAGACCGCAGCCCCGCTACGACGTCATGCTCGGCACGCCGCCGCGCACGCGCGGCATGGCGATCGCCATTGGTCGCCTGGAAGTGGCGAGGAATGTCATTCGTTTTGTCACCCTGTCGAACAATCTCATCCGCGGCGCTGCCGGCGGCTCGGTGCTGAACGCCGAGCTGGCGCATCGCCAAGGAATGCTCTAACCTGGAAAATTCGCCCACACGAAGACACAAGACACCAAGATTGATTTTATTATGGTTAGATACCATGCAAAAGATCGCTTTAAAAACTTTGTTATTCTGCTGAATCATTTCTAATCTTTCTTATTGCCGATCGTGGCATTGATTTTCAAAGAGTCTTTATCCTTATCCGGCGGCTTGCTCGCTTTCTTCTCAACATTCCACAGGTGCATGGCAAAAAAGATGTAGAAGAAAAAAAAGCCTGCTGATAGTATTCCGTCCGCCCAATCGGTTCCCTTAAAATCGCTCAGCACTTTGCCAAAAACATAATTCAAGTCGAATGTTTTGACAAGAAATTCCGTCACTCTGCTTGTGAGTTTCAGATACGGGTAGAGAAACAGCAGGAAAAAGCAGGCGAGGAGAAACTTGCGAAAGAAGGGGACGACAGTTTTGCCATTGGAAACCAGCAGCTGCCATATGAAAACGCAAAAAAATGCCACTCCCACCACAAGAAGCAACTTTTTTGTGTCGGAAGTAATCGCGAATTGTGCTGCAAACAGAACAGTCAGGATCATTCACATCTCCGTCACGATATCAACCGGCATGATCATCAACCCCGACACAACTCCCACCCTATAATACTCAAACTAATGATCTTAGTCAAGTTTTTTAGCGGCAGCCAACGGTTGCAGCTCCTCGATCGTCATCTGAACTCGAATGTTGAAAAACGGATAGAGCGCGGCCAAAAATGTGCCGCCGTCGTCTTCGGGGATGCGCGTCGCGATGGTCAGAGCCGCGAACTCACTTTTGACCATGTCCGCATCGTCACCTTTTCCGACTCTTGTTTTTTTCTGCTTGATATTGAACGGCCGCAGCGTCGCTGCGTTGAGAATATACTCTTCGCCGGTGAGGCTATCCATGAACGATATTCGAACGAGGCCGCGCACCATGTTGTTGTACAACTCACCCACCTGAAGACTGTTATCCAGGGCCACCTCGGCCTGAATCAATAATTGCCGGACAATGGTCTCTTCCTCGCCCTTGTCTTCGGCAGGCCAGAACTTTATAATCGTGCAATTTTCAAATGTGAGCATGCGTCACTCCCAGGCTTGTGCTGTTTTCCCTGCAAAGGAACATATGAATTTCCCGAATCGAATGCAAGATATAAAGATTTACGCATAGAGATGCAAGAATAGGTATTTCTTTATACGCCGAACAGAAGCACGGGCGATGAGAAAATAAACCTTGACTGTTGGCTGATAATTTAGTATAATTTCTTGGCATTTTACCATTTCTTCAGGAGAATATTTTCAATGATGGTTCGCGTTACAGTAGAACGAGTAACGTTGGATACGTCAACGAGTCGTTTTGTCGTCATTCTCAAGGAAGAGAAAGAAGATCGTTGGTTGCCGATCGTCGTCGGTTCCTTTGAAGCGCAGGCGATTGCACTGCAGCTTGAAAATATTGCACCGCCGCGCCCGTTGACGCATGACCTCATCCGCAACCTGCTCGAGACGCTCGATGCCAAAGTGGAGCGAATCGTCGTCAGCGAGCTGCGCGACAACACCTATTTCGCCGTCCTTGGATTGAACATGGATGGGGAATTTCGGAATATTGATGCCCGCCCCAGCGATGCCATCGCGCTGGCATTGCGCACAGAGGCGCCGATCTATGTCGAAGGACGCGTCATGCAACAGGCCGGCATTTCGGCGGATCATACGCCCCGGTTGCGTCGCGATAGCGAGCCGTTCAACTTTTCTGCGCCAGAAGACATACTGGAACAGCTGAACGTCGATTTGCTCAAGGCCGTGCAGGAGGAGAGATATGAGGAGGCCGCCAAGATACGCGACGAAATCGCTAAAATAAAGGCGGAACTCCGGCATAACAAAGTCTAGCCTGCACAATCCCGGATAAAACAGGTCCTGCAAGCCTCCGCGCGAGGCTTTTTTTATACCAGCATC
>RQOI01000386.1 GCA_003854995.1 Candidatus Zhuqueibacterota bacterium | reverse complement strand
TTGCTTCTGCACAATCGTTCCTTTGATGTACATTTGAATATTGTTATAACCTCTCATAAAATGAATTGACACGTGCACACGGCTCGTCCTGAGGTATTTATGAAAAAATTACTGACTTGCTGCATCATGGTCTCCTGCATTTGCCTGCCGACAGCACTGGCGCAATCGGACAGCGCTCGCGGATCATCGTCGTCTGCCAATCTGCTCGAAGAGCCTGTTCAACACGCCATCTATGGTGCAGCGATGATGAAGTTTTCGCCCGTCGGACCGCAAGGGGTGAACAGCTTGTTCGTAGGCGGAGAGCTCTATTGGCTTTTGAATAAAAAGTATCTCCTGGGACTGGGATTCACCGGGCTGTCGACGGTCGTGCAAGCGCCCGCCATCTTTCCGGTCGAGGGGCTGGTCCTTGTCACCAATTACGGCGGACTCGTTCTCGGTTATGTACACAACTCGCACAAACTGATTCATCTCGAAGCCGTCTGTCTGGGCGGCATTGGCCAGGCGTTCTATCGCGACAAGGAATACGCAGCGACCTATAATCAAAATGACACCTATATCATCCTGGAGCCCGCTGTCAGCGCCGTCCTCAACATGACCTCCGCCTTTCGCATCGGCGCCGGTCTATCGTATCGATTGGCGCAAAAGGTCGATTTAATTGGTCTGGATGACCGAGACCTCTCCGGGCTAAGCCTCAATTTATCATTCAGAGTTGGTCGTTTTTAGCCTGGATCATTCACAACCGCTTTTGTGTGCCTGAATTAATCAGGTCAGCTCTATTCCCCTCGCCGGCAAAAATCGTTTCATCTTTTCTTTGAATTGATTACCTTTTCACTGTCTGGAGATCAATCAGAGGAATTGTCATGGATCGATTTGTCATTCGGGGCGGCCATCAACTTGCTGGCATGGTGAAAATTCAAGGGAACAAAAACGAAGCGCTGCCAGCGCTGGCCGCCTCCCTGCTCACGGACGACCCCGTCATTCTCCGCAACGTCCCGCGCATTGGCGATGTGCAGTCCATGCTCGATATTCTCTGCAGTTTGGGCGCCTCGGTCAAAGAGCTCTCGCGCAACGATTTTGAAATATGCTGCAAAAACATTCGTGCCGCCGAGATCACAGCGGAAAAGGCCAGGACGCTGCGCGCGGCCATATTGCTCGCCGGCCCGCTGATCACGCGATTTCATCATGTTTTGTTGCCGCCACCCGGCGGCGATGTCATCGGGCGACGCCGTCTCGACGACCATTTCCTCGCCTTCACCTCTCTTGGCGCAGAGGTCGGCGAAATCGACCGCGCCTATGTTTTCAAGAAAAAAGCGCTCAGAGGCGCTGATATCTTTTTTGAAGAGCAGTCTGTGACCGCGACAGAAAATGCCCTCATGGCAGCGGTCCTCGCCCACGGGAAAACGACCCTGCGGAATGCGGCCTGCGAGCCGCACGTCGTCGGCTTGTCGAACATGCTCAATGCCATGGGCGCTGCCATCTCCGGCATTGGCGCCAATATCTTGCACGTCAATGGCGTCGAGCGGCTCGGCGGCGTCGACCACACGATCGGCCCTGATTTGCTGGAGATCGGCGGCTATATCGTCCTCGCGGCAGTCACCAACTCTGCGCTCACCATCGAGGGCGTCAATCCCGAAGAGATACAGGTCATCCGGACAACCTATTCAAAGTTGGGCATCGATTTCGAACTCACGAGCGACCGGCTTTATATACCGGCTGGGCAAAACATGGAAATTCGCCCCGATTTTGCCGGGGATATCCCAAAGATCGATGACGGCGCCTGGCCGCGTTTCCCGACGGATTTGATGAGCATCTTGATCGTCGCTGCGACGCAGGCAAAGGGCACCGCTCTCTTTTTTGAAAAAATGTACGACGGCCGCATGTTTTTTGTCGACCACCTGATCGGCATGGGCGCGCGCATCGTGCTGTGCGATCCGCATCGCGTTGTCGTGGTCGGACCGGCGCAATTGTATGGCACGCAGGTGACCACGCCCGATATCCGCGCCGGCATGGCGCTTGTCATCGCGGCGCTGTGCGCCGAGGGAGAGACGATCATTTACAATATCAAACAAATCGACCGCGGTTACGAAAACCTGGAAGGCAAGCTGCAAAGCCTCGGCGCACAAATAGCGCGAGATTCAAACGAGTGATCAAATCTTTTCGTATTTCCGAATCAGCTGTTTTGAACACAAAACATCAGAACACGCAAAGATAAAATGAAAGCCTCTGATTTTCCGCCAAACTATACCATTCAAGAAAACGTTGCGCTAGCCGACTTTACCAACATCAAGATCGGCGGTCCGGCGGACTATTTGAGCGTCGTCACCGATCAAAAGATATTTGTCGACTTGTATCGTCATTGCCTCGCCATCGGCCTTCGTTTTCTGGCGCTGGGCGATGGGACAAATGTCTTCTTTTCGGAAGGCGGTTTTCACGGCCTCGTCGCGATCATCAAATTTGACAACACCAACATCGTTGCCAAAAATGCCGTCGTCGCCGAGGCCGGCGCCAGCCTCGAGCAGATCCTGGCCTTATGCATAGAAAATGGCCTGACGGGCTTTGAGTTCACCGCCGGCATTCCGGGGACGATTGGCGGCGCGGTCTATGGCAATGCCGGAGCGTACGGAAGCAATGTCGGCGCCCTGCTGACAAGAGCAAAGATCCTGACCGCCTCGGGCGAGATCATATTTGTCGAGCATGACTTTTTCAAATTCTCTTATCGCCATTCGGATCTGAAAGTGAATCCCGCCATTGTTCTGCAGGCCGAGCTGCAACTGGCAAAAGGCGACGCCGCAAGAATAAAGTCCGAATGCGATGAGATCATTGCGATGCGCCGGATGAAATTGCCCCCGCCCGACACATTGACCGCGGGCTCCTGGTTCAAAAATATAAAGGATGACCAAGGCAACGCCACAGCGGCTGCACTCTATCTCGATGCCATAGGCGCCAGGAAGATGAGCGTCGGTGACGCCGCTGTGCACGAAAAACACGCCAATATCTTTTACAATAAAGGAAACGCCACGGCAACCGACATGCTGACGCTGCAGCAAATACTGCAGGAACGGGTCTACCGGCAATTCGGCGTCATGCTGGAACGAGAGGTGATGTATGTGGAATGAACGGATCGAGCATTTCGCCGAGACATGGGCGAGTCCCGGAGAGTTCGCCTGCTTGCTGTTGATTGCGCTGTCGTTCACAGCTTGAACTTGTCTCGCAACTTGACAAAGAACTCTTCAGCTGTCGCGCACTCATTCGCCATTTTTTCCATAGGGCACATGCCCGTATGATCTCGATTGCTGATAAAAGGGATCATCTTTTCAGCATAGAGCTGCACTCCCGCCGAATCCAGCACCTGACGAGCCGCTTCACTGGCGACCGGGGTGAGCACAAGACTGACTTGAGCGAGGGTCATGAGCAGCGCCGCGGCCCGGCCGACAATTTTATCCACGACCGTCGCGCCGGCCAGTTCTTCTCCTCTATCAATGAGACAGGTGAGGAGGGGCTTGAGCATGGCATCATATGATTGAAAAATGATCTCGCCATCCTTTTCAATGTAAAGGGACAGATTTTTCTCCTGCAGATATCTTGTTTTATTTCGCCAGTCCATCCTCATCCTTTCAGCATTTTTAGTATGAATATAGCCTAAAAATGAGCGTCGCGCAACTTGTTTTCCACCTGCCGGCGCAACATTTCCACTGGATTTTTATGCCTGAAATGATTATCGTTATGGAATGCATCATCACTGACAGCTCCAGGAGGATATCTGATGAGGAAGTGGATAGTATTGGCGTGCGCTGCACTTTTCTGCTGCTGCGGTGCACCGCCGGATCCATCCGCGTATCTGCGCGTCGATGGTCAAAAGATCGTCGACAGCGCTGGGAATGAGATTCGTCTCCGTACGGTCGGCCTGGGCAATTGGCTGCTTCCGGAAGGGTATATGTGGAAATTCGGCCGAGACGGCGATCGACCGCGCAAAATTGAAAGGCTGATCGCTGAGATGATCGGCGATGACAAAGCCGCGGTCTTTTGGCAGCAGTTTCGTCAGTATTACATCACAGAATCGGACATTGCGCGCATCAAAGAGCTGGGCTTCAATGCCGTGCGCCCCGCCATGAACTGGTGCCTCTTCATGGATGAAGAATCCGGCGCCATCAAAAAGCATGGCTTTGTACTCATTGACAATCTCGTCGAATGGTGCAAGATGCATCAGGTATACATCATCCTCGACATGCATGCGGCGCCTGGCGGACAGACGGGCGCAAACATCGATGACAGCGCGAACGATTTTCCGGAGCTCTTTGCTGAAAAAGAAAACCAGGATCGTTTCATCAGACTATGGGTTGAAATGGCCAGACGATACAGGAACGAACCCATCATCATTGCCTACGGCCTCATGAATGAGCCGCTGCCGAAGGAATTCGCTCAATTCAACGAGGCATTGGAACCACTTTATCAGCGCACGACAGCAGCGATTCGCGAGGTGGATCCCTATCACATGATCTCGCTGGAGGGCGCCCATTGGTCCACAGATTTCACTGTCTTTGGTCCCCCATTCGATGATAACACGTTTTACCAATTTCACAAATACTGGTCTGTTGCCGACACCAAGAGCATCCAGCCTTATCTCGATTTTCGCGAGCAGCACAACGTGCCGATCTATCTCGGCGAAAGCGGCGAAAACAATCTCTCCTGGTATTGGCTTGCCTATCAGCTCTATGAAGACCATAACATCGGCTGGCTCTTCTGGCCGTGGAAAAAAATGGCCACCCGCAACACGCCCTACTCGATCAAGGAGCCGGAGGGCTGGGAAAAAATAGCCGCCTACAGTCGTGGTGGAGAGAAACCATCCGCCCCCGAGGCAGAGGCCATTCTCTCGCAATTTTTGCAGAACATCAAGCTCGAAAATTGCACCTATTTTGACGACGTCGTCAGCGCCATTTTTCGTCGCGTGCCGGCGAGAATAGAGGCGGAAAATTACGGGCATCTGGGTGATGGGAATTCATATGAATTGCAGGACACCTCGCACACTGCCCAGCATTATCGGATCAATGAGCCGGTGCCGATCATCAAAATATCAGAGGCTGAAGAGCATTCCAGGCGCGATGACGCCGAATATGCCGTCATCCTCAAGGCCGGAGAGGGGCTGAATTATGAGATCAATACGAGCATAGACCGGATAATGAAAGTCATTGTCAAGATTAAAGCAAACAGCGAAGGGCCGATCATCTTCATGGCGCTCGATAAAAAAGTGACGCCAATGAGCCAAAACTACAGTCGCGAGCAATGGTTCTTCAATCAGAGTTCGCCGATGACCGTGACGCGCGGGCGACACGACTTGAAAATAATGGTCGACCGCGGCGAAGTCATTGTGGATTGGATTGAAATGAGATAGGCGATAGCCGTGCTTGTTGCTTTGACGATCATATTTCTGACGATCATCTATGTCGGCACTCTTTTATTGTTCATGGCCGGGATGACGGTGCGGCGGCGCGGCATGCATACGCAACGTCACAGGATTTCTATCATCATCGCTGCGCGCAACGAGGAGAAGAACATCGGCAACATCCTGACCGATCTGGCCAATCAATCGTATGACAAAGGATGGTATGAAGTGATCATTGCCAATGATCACTCCAGCGATAAAACGGTTGATGTCATCGAGCAGCATAGCGCGCGGCACGCCAATTTCAAGCTTGTGAACATGCAGATGTTTCCGCCTCGTTTTACGCCAAAGAAATGGGCGCTGCAGAAAGCGGTAGAGATGGCGAGCGGCGACATCATATTGGCGACAGACGCGGATTGCCGGGTCGGCAGTCGCTGGATCGAAACAATGGCATCCTACTTTAGCCCGGCTGTCGGTTTTGTAATTGGTTTTTCGCAATTCGGCGCTCGCGGCGCATCGCAAAATCTGATCGAACGGTTTCAGGCTTTTGATTTCCTCACTCTGATGGGCGCGGCGGCCGGTTCGACGAATCTCGGTCTTCCGCTCGCGGCTTCTGGCCAGAATCTCGGTTATCGGAAAACGGCATTTCAACAGATCGGCGGCTATCAAAAGGTGGCGCATCGCGTCTCCGGCGATGATGTCCTGCTGTTGCAGCTGATCCGCAAATACAGCAAGATGAAAATTATCTTTGCCGCAGATCCCGCCGCCTTTGCTGTCTCCGAACCGCAACCGACCTTGAAAGCTTTGATAAACCAGCGAAAGAGATGGGCATCAAATGGCATCGTACAGCTGAAATTGAATATCATCTTTTTTCTCTATCTGCTGCAGGTACTCCTGTTCAACGCGATGCTGCTCGTTGCTCTTGTCGCAGCACTTTGCACCGGCCAACACCTCGACCTGGTGCTCGGCTGTGTGACGGTCCGCGTCGTGAGCGAGTTCGCATTTGCGCTCAAGAGCGCTCTCTATTTCAAGCGAACCGACCTGCTGAAGTATTTTCCATTATGGTTCATAATACAAATCCCTTACATTGTCGGCATCGGCCTCGCCGGAACATTTGGCAAATTTCAGTGGAAGGAAAGAGAACATTCAGCGCAAGTCAAATCACCTGCAGCACCCTAGACGATCAGCAAAGAGATCTCACGTGGCGAGAGGACAACTAGTGCTCAGCTTTGTGCTGGGGTGCGCAACGACGCTGTCAGCCGCAGACCTGTCGCTGTTTCGCGGAGAACAGCTCGAATTCGACATGTTCTACAAGGGCATAAAAGCGGCCACGTCGCGCATGCAGCTGCAGGTCGACGATGCGCAGACAAAGATAACATGGCACGTCGAGTCCAGGCCGTTCATCACGCTCCTCTTTAAGATCGACAATCGGTATGAAGCCATTCTCAGCGATGACGGCATGCTTTTGCAGGTGAATAAAGTGATCGATCAAAAAAACATTCAGCAGCAGCTGACGATCGATTACGACCAGAAATCTCTGCGAGCGACGGCCAACGTTTGTTCCACCTGGCCGATTACGGATGATTGTAATCACGTCCTGTCCATGTTTTATGATCTCCGCGGGCGATCCTTATCAGCAGGGGATTCGATTCACTATATTTTGGACGTAGAGGGTCAATTGTGGCGCCTGTCCGGAACAGTTGAAGCGCATCGCGATCGCGCGGGCACTCTGGACATTCTCTTCCATTTTTCCCCGGTCATGGACATTCGCGACCGTCTCTGGAAGACAGATTTGCTGACCAATCGACTGGCTCACGGCCAGTCGACGCTTTTCATGCAACTGGGACCGCAGCAGCAACCCCTGCTCATCCGATTTGGCGACGAAAAGACACCGGTGGAAATGAGATTAATAAAGCGATGAGTGCACTCTTGTGTTTATGCTTTTAATTCTTTCTCTCTG
>RQOI01000385.1 GCA_003854995.1 Candidatus Zhuqueibacterota bacterium | reverse complement strand
TCCCAGTACATGTTCCACTGCAGGCAGTTCATCCCGGGACCGCCGGAAAAGTATTCGGGACTGTAGGGATGCCACGGCGCCGGGCCGAGCCACAGATCGTAATGCAGATGCTTCGGCGGCGTCCCCTCGCCCTTGGGATAGCCGGGGCGGCGAAGCTGACGATTTCCCCACGCGTGCACCTGCGACAGCTCGCCGATGGCGCCGTCGCGGATCAGCTCGCGCACGCGATCAAAGTTCGGCTTTTCGTGGCGCTGGGTGCCGTGCTGCACGGCGATTTTGCCCTTGTTTCTCAGATAGGCCTCGCGCACCAGGCGCACTTCTTCGACGCTGATGCCCATCGGTTTTTCGAGATAGAGGTGCAGTCCGCGATTCATCGCCCAGACAGCGATGAAGGCGTGCGTATGGTCCGGCGTGCAGCAGACCACGGCATCGAGATCTTTCTGCTCGAGACATTTGCGCCAGTCCACGTAGTGTTGCGCCGCCGGAAACTCCTTTGCGGCAAAGGCGAGATGAGTCTCATCGACATCGCACAAGGCCACGACATTTTCATTTTTCAAACCCCGATAGTGCGCGCGCGCCCGACCATCGGCGCCGATGAGCGCGATGTTCAGTTTGTTGCTCGGAGCGTTTTGTCCGGATAGAAATCCGCTGGGAAGAATCGTCAGACCAGCGCCCGCAATGGCGGCGCCTTTGAGAAAATCACGTCGTTTCACGCCTGCATGTGCCATTTCAGCACCTCCTCACTTGTTCCCTTGTGTTGTGTCATTTCACTGCAAAAACATCACGCGCGCCAGGGTCGCAGTCGTCCCTCGCTGGCCGCTAACGCCTGCAGGGCTATATTGACATCATCAACGATCTGAAAATCGTACATGCCGACGCAGATGAAATCGGCGCCGTTTTGAAAAGCGTACTGAAAACCGACAGTCGGCTGAATGGCGCCGGCAGCCAGCACCTTGAACGCGATCCACGGCTGCGGCAGCGCCTGCATGTGCTCGATGGTCGCATCCGGCTCGGTGCACCAGATGTTGTCGTGCTGCTCTGTCGGGCTGGCCGACCAGTAATTCGTCTGGTGCAACGTCTTCAGCCAATAGTCGGGCTGCAATCCCGCATCGACGCACGCCTTGACCGTCGCCAGCGCGTGTGCGCCAATGCCGGCCGGCAAACCGCTCTTGCGGATGAGATCGAGCGATTGCGCGATGAGATCGATTTTGCCCTCACTTACCAGACTGTCGGCAATGCCGCCCTGCACATAGCAAGAGTGCGCACCGCTGTCAATGGACATCTTGATGCCGGTGATCACATCTCCCTTGTAGGCGCAATCGGAGATGAATTTGATGCTGCCGATCTGGCGCCGCCAGTATTCATCGATGACCTGGCACAGAATCGGATTAGTCAAAAAGCAGTTGATGCCGCATTTTTCCGCCAGCAAAAAGGTCTCGAAAATCTTTTCCTTGCTGTGATAGGATTTGACCAGTTTAGCGACATAGATCAGATCGCGCGCGTGCGCCCAGCCGCCGATCAGATTGCCGCCCAGGATCATTCGGCTCAGCTCCAGATCGCCGATGCGCCCCTTCGGCAACTGGCCATTCAACTCCTTCAGACTGGTATAATCGAAAGATTTGATTGTCGCCGAGGTCACCGCATCCACACCTTCCAGATGGGTGCGTTCATAGCTCTCCCACCCTCGCTTTTTCATGACCGCGTAGACAAAACCGCCAAAAGCCGGCAACGTGGCCAGACTCTTCAGCACCTCACGCCGACCTGGGTCAGAAGGCCGCGCTGTCTCTGCAGTGGGATTCATCTCCGCGCCACCTGCCTGTCCATTTCGTTTTCGCGTAAATAACGCCGCGATGCGCTTAAATCCAGGCAGACTGCTCGTCGGGAAGATCGCCACGACCGCCAGGGCAAAAAACTCGACCAGATTTTTGTCCACGACCAGATAATTCCCCTCAGTGGGAAAGCCAAAGCCCATGCCGACAAAGGGCGGATGCGCGATATAATAGAGCGCCAACAGCAGCATGGCCAGAATGGCGGCCGTTCGCGTGAACAGGCCGAAGAGGAGAGCCAGGCCGATGAAAACGAGCCCGCCGATGTTGAGAAGATCGACAATCTGCAGCGTAACCGGATTGGCGACGATCGAGGCGAAAAAGTCCTGCAAAATCCAGCGCGACAGATCCAGGTAAGATGCTGACGACCAACCCGGAGTAAAGATCTTGGCGACTCCCTCATAGAGAAAATGCCAGCCGATCACCATTCGCAGCAGAACCAGGACGATCGTCTGCGGCATGGAATAGCTTTTGAGCCTTTTGGCGGATGTCATAAAGTTCCTTTTCTTTGCAGACAAAAATCCAAGAGTCTATCCCCTCATTGGATGTGGTGTTTTTTTTAATGGTCTTTTAACGGATCCCATTCTTTCCAGACATTGCCGACGAGCGCCGGGCCGGGCTTGAGCACTTTTTTGCCCGGCGTCCAGCCTGCCGGACAGACTTCGGCGCCCTTTGTCTTGCGAACATGTTGAAACGCCTGTATCTGGCGAATGCTCTCGCTCAACATACGACCAACCGGAGGCGTCAGCACTTCCATGGCCTGAATCACGCCGTCCGGATCGATGATGAAGCGACCGCGTAACTCGACGCCGGCGTTTTCATCATAGACGCCATAGATCTTGCCGACATTGCCGGCGCCATCCGACGCCATGTGAAACGGCACGTCTTTCTTGGCCATCTTGGACAATTCCTGATCATTCCACATCTTGTGGACAAACTGGCTGTCAACGCTGATGGAAATGACTTCAACGCCTAATTCCTGTAATTTTTCATAATTGGCAGCGACCGCTGACACTTCGGTCGCTCAGACAAATGTGAAATCGCCCGGGTAAAAGCAGATGAACACCCACTTT
>RQOI01000384.1 GCA_003854995.1 Candidatus Zhuqueibacterota bacterium | reverse complement strand
TAAAGATATCTCTCGATCTCTCAGGGCCATGCACGCTTGTCAAAGAACTCTAACTCCAAACTGCACCCCTACAAAAATGTGCAGCCTTAAAATATAGCTGTTTTGCATTTCATTGTCAATATTTATTTATTGAAAAATCGCTTTTTCAATAAAAAAATCACTGCTCCAGCGATAACCTGCGCTCACCAGACCTTGATATCCCCAAACACAATCGTGCAGACGATATCCAGGGCGCTGGCAGCGCCGTCGTAGACCTTGCTTTGCCACACCGCACGTTGGTTGAGCCCATCCCACTTTTGCTCAAATATGCGAATATCCCCGCCAACGTTGCTCGCCGTCACACGAACCGGCAACTCCCTGGACAACACGACGACGATCTCGCCAAACGTGACGTTCAAGTTCAAGACATTTTTGCCCTTGCTCAATTTTATTCTGGAAAGATCGACGTGCAACTCGCCAAAGGTCGTCTGCAATTTGCCACCCTTGAAAGCTTGACTGTCCGGAAAAACCCTTAAATCACCAAAGGTGTGCGACACGTCAACAGCGTCGTCCGCCGTGTACGCTGATCGATCACCCAGGGTCGAATGAACGACTGGGCTGCGGCCGCGATGATAGCTTTTATAGATGACAAGAACCCCGATGGCGATCAAAAGAAGCGGCCAAAAGTGTGCAAAAATGAAATCGAAGCGAATGATCCGAGCATTATTGAGCAAAAAGAGAACGCCCAACGCGATTAAAGCACCACCCAAATAGAGAGCATTTCTGTTGGAACGATACATGGCCATGTCTGTCCTCACTAAAATCAACTGTGCAAAAGTCACCTGTCATCATTTGCCCGGATAGGATTGTCCCTCGAGCGCAGCGATATATTTTTCCGCTTCGATCGCCGATTGACATCCTGTGCCGGCAGCTGTGATGGCCTGTCGATAAATGTTATCCTGCACATCACCGCAGGCAAAGACACCCGCAATATTGGTGAAGGTGCGATTGTCTGTATCGATATATCCTGCGTCGTCCAGTTTGATCTGATCCTTGAACAGCTCGACGTTCGGGAAATGACCGACAAACACAAAAACGCCATCCACTGCAAAATCTGTCGTCTCTTGTGTCTTGACATTTCTCAATTTCAAGCCAGTGACCACCTTGTCACCGGCAACCACTTCAACAACAGTGTCCCAGATGAATTCAATCTTTTCATTTTGAAAGGCGCGCTCCTGCAGGATGGCATCTGCGCGCAGGCGATCGCGACGATGAATGATCGTCACTCGATCGGCAAATCTCGTGAGAAACAGCCCCTCATCCAACGCGCTGTTGCCTCCTCCGATGACCGCTACGTGCTTTCCGGTGTAAAAGAATCCATCGCACGTCGCACAATACGAGACGCCTTTACCTGTATACTCTTTTTCGCCAAGAATATTCAGTTTTTTCGGCGTCGAGCCGGTCGCAATGATGACGGCTTTGGCAGTAAATTCTTTGTCCGCTGTTTTGACTTTTTTGGCCGATCCTTTCAGGTCAACTTGCGTGACAACATCGTACAACATCTCGGCGCCAAAACGCTGCGCCTGTTTCTCAAGGATCTGGTACAACTCAAAACCCTTGACACCGTCCGGAAATCCAGGATAGTTTTCCAAATCATCAGTCAGGGTGATCTGGCCGCCTTGCTCCATGCCGGCAATGACCAGCGGCGCCAAATTTGCGCGCGCCGTGTAAATGGCGGCAGTCAAACCTGCAGGCCCTGAACCGATGATGATGACATCTCGCATTATTTTCTCCTGTTCACCCGTTTTATGATCAATATAAATTTAGACGCAGCGCAAGCAAAAAAGATTCCAGATCCCATTCGTCGCGCATCATTCTCCATCGAGATGAAGAGACGACCCAACTTTGACCTGTCCCTGTTTGATCAATTTTGAGATTTGTCTGAACTCGTCGGTTCCGGCCACGACGACCAGCTCAAAAAGCACCGACTCGACACAGGAGACAGTAACGCCGTGCTGCTGCAGGCGCTCAAGAGCCGCATCCCGATCGCTCGCTCGCCGCGAGCCTGTGGCGTCGCGCACGACATGCACGCGATAACCCAGATGGGCAAAATCAAGCGACGACTGGAGAATGCAAACGTGAGTCTCGATACCGACAACGACGATGTGCGTGACAGCGTGCCTTTTCAGTGCCCGCAGTACTGTTTCGCCGACAGCCGTAAAATGCATCTTTTCAATGACCTCTATGCCATCGAGCTCACGGCGAAGCGACTCGGTCGTACGCCCCAAACCCTTTGGATATTGTTCTGTGCAGAAAATCGGCAAATCGAAAATTCGGAATGCCTTCACCAGAGTGATGACCTGTGCTTCGATGCGATCATATTCCTGAATGACCGGGGCAAATTTCTCCTGCATATCGACGATGAGTAGAGCGGTGCGGCGCCGGTCCAGTATATTCGGGTGACGATCCATCAATTTATTTCAATCACTTTATAGTGAAGCGTGCCGGCCGGAACCTGAATTTCGACAATATCATCCACTTCCTTGCCGACGAGCGCCTTGCCGACGGGCGAATCAACGGAAACGGCATCGAGATCGGACGGATTGAATTCCGCCGAGGGCACAATCTCATACTCGACTTCCTCGTCCCATTTGGTGTCATATAACTTGACGCGGCTGCCGACGCGAATCGTCTTGAGCGCCATCATCTCATCGGTCAAGATGCGAGCGCGCGACAGGGCTTCTTCCAATCGCAAAATCTTTCCTTCAAGAAACGCCTGCTTTTCCTTTGCCACAGCGTACTCGGCGTTCTCTTTCAAATCGCCATGCTCGCGCGCCGTGGCAATGTCCGCGATCGCCTTCTTGCGCTCGACCGTTTTAAAATAATTGAGTTCTTGCGTCATTTTGTCGTACTGCTCGCGCGTCAAATACATCGCTTTCATGAATTCACCTCTTTTTCAACACACCATCAATTATGCTTCTTGCAAAAACCAGCAGCGTCGCACACCCATTTTTATCGTCAAAGGTTCAAATTGTGGATGGAGTTGCCATAAAAAAAACAAACCGAATCGAAGAGAACTCCGGTCCGGTTTGTACTGATGCAAGCTAATAAAAAATGTTCTCTCTGTCAAGTAAAATCGTTGTATTTTTGTAAAAGGTCAGTTATGGGTAAGGCAGATAAAACATCAACACCAAGTAACGAAAACACGAATGTCAAAGGAATAGCTAAATCACTG
>RQOI01000038.1 GCA_003854995.1 Candidatus Zhuqueibacterota bacterium | reverse complement strand
GCAGTACCACCTCCTTTCGCAACAAGGATGCCAGGTTGACATCCCGACGTGGTTGTTGATAAAAATGACGGTTACCGTTGATTGCATATATCATCTAATTCTCTTATTTTTAATATATTAGAAACCTATTGATTCCATGCCTTTTTTGTAGCTGCCGCGGCCGCGGCGAATTTTGCCCGGCTCTTTTCTGGACTCTCGCTGAGACAAAAATCGGCATGTGCAGCAATGTGATACATTTTCGCCTTTCCGCTCATCAACTAATCTAACACTATTTCCCTTCTCGCTCGCATCGTGTGCGCCCCAGCACAGCACGGCGTATCCGATCGGAAAAGAGGGACGCTGTCCTGCGCATTGGCATTGAATGCAATCAGCGATAACGAGAGATGTAAATCTTGGTATCAACCTGGGGGAGGTTACGGAGCCTGATAGCTGAGCTGCACAATCATTGAAACCAGCCAGAGTCCGGTTGAATCAACGTGAGATAGAGCAAAGGCAATGCCAGATCAACCGTATCATCCGAAAACAGTGGAGGTGGGCATGTTGACACTCGTAGAACATACTGATTTTAATTGAGTTGAAAACAGACAGACTGCCGCAGCCAAAAAATATTGTTCATTTTCGACGCGGCAATTTAGTGTCCACATGAAACACAATAAAAGAGGTGCAACAAACTGGTACAAAAAGTTACTGTTTACTTTTGCCGGCTATTTTTCTAAATTGGCAGGTCCTCGGAAAACGTCAGTTGAGAGAAGGCAAAGGATCGTCAGCGATGCATGGCCGACGGAGCGGCCTTTCCGGTTGCCTCGGCCATGGTCATGAACGCAGCGGCCGCGCGCGTCAATGCGGTCCGCAGATCGTGCGCCACTCTGCACTGAACTCCCTTTTGTAAAGGATGAGCGATTTGCGTCACATTCGAAAACCCTCTTTCCGCACTGTCCTCTTTGAGACGATCGGCCGCGTCGCCGACGAGATGGGCGTGCAGGTCTATGTCGTTGGCGGCTATGTACGCGATCGTTTCCTGCATCGCCCAAATGCCCAGGATATTGATTTTGTCGTCACCGGCGACGGACCCGCATTCGCCAAGGGAGTCGCACAGCGTCTCGGCGCCCGCAAGGTGACGATCTATCGACGGTTCGGCACAGCGCACATTCGCCACCGGCGCCACTCGCTGGAATTTGTCGGCGCGCGCAAAGAGAACTATCGCGGCGACTCCCGCAAACCGGCGGTCGAGGGCGCCAGCTTGCTGGATGATCTGGCACGACGCGATTTCACCATCAATGCGATGGCCGTGGCATTGAATCCCGATAACTTTGGCGCGCTGATCGATCCCTACGATGGCCGGGACGATGTGGCAGCGGGCATCATTCGCACGCCGCTCGATCCGCACAAGACGTTTAATGACGATCCGTTGCGCATCATGCGGGCCATCCGCTTTTCCTGTCAGCTGCAGTTCCGCATCGAGCCTGCTACGCGCGCCGGCCTGGCCGCTGAGGCGCATCGACTGAGCATCATCTCGCAGGAGCGGATCACAGATGAGCTGATGAAAATTCTGCAGTGCCCCAGGCCCTCCATCGGCTTTCAAATCATGGACGAGACAGGCGTGCTGGAAAAAATCCTGCCGGAATGCGCCAAATTAAAGGGAGTCGACTATATCGGCAACCATCGGCACAAAGATGTCTTTCATCACACGCTCAAGGTTCTGGACAACTGCGCCGCAGTGTCGGACAAGCTCGAGTTGCGCATCGCCGCGCTGTTCCACGATATCGCCAAGCCGGCGACCAAAGCCTATGATCCCGTCATCGGCTGGACCTTTCACGGCCACGAGGAGATCGGCGCGCGCATGTTTCAAGCCATTGGCCGGCGATTGCGGCTGGCCAGTGACACGATCGAATACGTGACCAAACTCATCCGCCTGCACCTGCGCCCCATTCACCTGTCGGAAGAGGGCGTCACCGACTCGGCCATCCGGCGCCTCATCTTCAGCGCCGGCGATGAGATCGATGACCTGCTCACCCTGTGCCGGGCTGATATCACCTCGGGCAATCCACAGCGCGTGAAAAAGCATCTGGCGAACTTTGATCATGTCGAGAGACGCGTGGCCGAGGTGGAGGAAAAAGACCGTTTGCGCAACTTTCAACCGCCTCTCCGCGGTGAGGAAATCATGCGCACATTACATCTGCTCCCCGGGCCGCTGGTGGGCAAGGTTAAAAAAGCCATTGAAGAAGCGATCCTCAATGGCGATATTGCAAACGAGCACGACGCGGCATTTGACTATATGATGCAGCGGAAAGACGAGCTACTGGCACATCCTGTCACAGTAAAATCACCCGCCGAATAGAACCGTCCCCCTCACGCTGACAGATCGATCTTGTCCGCCGTGACCAGGCGCCATCAGGCCAGCCAGCGCCGCTGCCGCGCAGCCAGGTCGGAATTCAGCGCTGCCAGGGCAATATTGCAGTCTTCCACCAGTTGGAAATCGTACATGCCGGCGCAGATGAAATCGGCGCCATTTGCAAAAGCGTACCGGAACGCCTCTTGCGGGTGAATGGCGCCGGCAGCCATGGTCTTGAAGGCAATGACCGGCTCGTCCAGTGAACGCATGAATTCGATGGTTCGCTCGGGATTGAAGCAGTATTTGTTGTCATTCCAGGTCGCAGCATTGGCCGACCAGTAGTTGAGGTGATGCAAGGTTTTCATCCAGAAATCGGGTTTGTAGCCGAGCTCGACGCAGCGCTCCAGGGACTCGATGTGGTGCGCGCCGATGCCGAGCAGCACGCCCCTGTCGCGTATGAGCTGAATGGCCTTTTCCAGATCCCCCTGCAAACCATTCTGCAGGTAATAATCCGTTGTCTCGCCCTGGATATAACAGCCGACCGCGCCGTAATCGATGGCCCGCTTGATGCGATCGAGATAATCGGCCAATGGTATCGCATAGACGCCCCGGTCGTAATTCAGTCCGGCGCAATCCGAGATGAACTGGATCTCGCCAATGCCGCGCTTCCAGTACTCATCGATGAGGGTGCAGAGAATCGGATTGGTGAGCAGGGTGTTGATGCCGCACTTTTCCGCGGTCAGCAGCGTGGCATAGATTCTGTCTTTATTGTGATAGGCGCGGACGAGCGATGAAACATAAAGCAGGTCGCGCGAGTGCGCATAGCCGGAGAGCAGATTGCCGCCGAGAATGAGCCGGCTGAAATCGACATCGCCTATTTTTGCTTTTGCCATTTGCCCATGCAGATCATGCAAACCGGCGGGATCAAAGAGCTTGGTGCTCGGGCTGGTATAAGCGTCGACGAGATTCTTCTCCTCCCAGCTCTGCCACTGCTTTTTTCTGGCAAAGGCGACGCCAAAGAGACCCAGCGCCGGCAGCGCGGCCAATCCCTTGAGCAGCTGCCGACGGCCAAAAGAAACATCATCCCCGGGATGTCCGATATCCATCACCCCATCCGGCGCCGCAGCCGCGACGCTCTTGCGGCGCTCTCGCCCCGCGCGGAACGCATCCAGGCCCAGCAGGCGTCCGGTTGGCAAGAAGGCGATGATCGCAAGGGCGACAAATTCGATCAGGACTTTATTCACCCACAGGTAATTGCCCTCGCCCGGGACGCCGAAATCGAGACCGACGAATGGCGGATTGCACAGGTAATAGAGGCCGAGCAACAGCATGCCGCTGACAGCAGCGAATCGCGTGAAAGCGCCGAGCATCAATCCCAGACCAATGAGGATGAGACCCCAGATGTTGAGAAAATCGACGACGGCGAGAAGCGCGGGCGTCTCAGCGATCCAGTGAAAAAGGGGCGCTAAAAGCCAAGCGGACAACTGCAGATAGGACGCCGCCGTCCACTCCGGCAGCAAAAGCTTGACAATGCCTTCATAGAGAAAATGCCAGCCAACAACAATCCGCAGAACCACCAGGATGCCGATCTGCCAGCGGCTGAGCTTTGCCATATACACCTCTCTTTTTACGAGTTTTTGCCCAACGACAGCGTGTTTGAGATTCTCATATAAATGTCAAAATCAATGTATAATAAAGCAAACCGGACAAAAAGTCAATTGCTAAATCAGCAACCGGCG
>RQOI01000383.1 GCA_003854995.1 Candidatus Zhuqueibacterota bacterium | reverse complement strand
GCGCATCCGCGGCATGGAATCGAGCTCTCCATCCGGATTTGCTGAAGCTTTTTATGGTCGAAAGTTGTATTTTACCTGAAATGGATACAAGCTATTTCATCCTCTATGTCCTTTAAGAAAATAGGGCTGCTCGGGCCGTTCGGCAGCGGCAATTTGGGCGATGCGGCTATACAAGAGGCTGCCATTTACAACATCAGACGATACGTGCCTGACGCCGAGATCTGTGCGTTCTCGCATAATCCCGAGGACACGGAATGGCGGCATGGCATTCGATGCCATCCGCTGTGCAGAAGTAAAGCGCGCGCAAAACCGGCTTTTGCAGGTATAAAGCGCAGGCTGGCCAGCGTCGATGAAAGAGTGCGCGACCTGCGAGACGACATCCGTTTTCTCAAGCACTGTCACGAGATACTCAAACCCCTCGATCTGTTGATCATGTCCGGTGGCGGACAGCTGGATGATTACTGGGGCGGTGCCTGGGGACATCCTGTCGTCCTGTTGCGATGGTCCTTCCTGGCCAAACTCACTCGCACCAAAGTCGTCTTTCTCAGCGTCGGCGCTGATATGGTGAAAAGCAAGTTGAGCAGGTCGTTCATCAAAATGGCATTGCGCCTGGCGGATTATCGATCTTTCAGAGAGAGCGTGACAAAAGAATTCGTCGAAGGCCTGGGCTTGCGCAAAAAGAATCATGTCTATCCCGATCTGGCCTACAGTCTGCCAGTGACGCGCAAAAATAATAACAATGTGGAAACCGCCCTCACGATCGGCATCAGTCCAATCTCTGCCAACGCGTGGACCAGTGACAAAGATGCAGAGTATATCCGGTATCGAGATGGCCTTTTTTCCTTTGTCAAGTGGCTGGCCGAGAATGGCTATCGAGTGTCGCTTTTCCCTTCCCAGGTCATCATGGATACGCCGATCATCGATGAGATGATGAACGAGCTCAAATTGAATCATCCCCGGCTCTCGGCGCGTGTTGAGGCAAAAAATGTTGCGACATTGAATGACCTGATAGCGCAGATAGGTGAGGTCGACCTCGTCATCGCCGCGCGCCTGCACGCGGTCTTGCTGTCCACGCTGATGCTGAAACCGGTCGTTGCGATTTCATACAATAGAAAAGTGGACATCCTCATGCGCGATTTAGGCTGTCATGAGTACTCTATCGATATTGCAAAGACATCTTTAACATCATTCAAAGAAAGATTTACTGACCTTTGTAATAACATCATCCCTGTGCGGGAGCTCATTCATCGGCAGGTCGATTCTTATGTCCAGCAATTGGATGAGCAATATCGTAATGTTTTCAGGCTCGTTGGAATAACGTTCAAATAGGAGGTGTGCGTTGCTACAATTACAGAAACCCAAGTGGATTTATATGGGAGGTCGGCTGCGGCCATGGGAAGAAGGGGTTTTGCATATTTCTTGCGAAGCCGTGACCAGAGGGCTGAACGTTTACGAGGGATTAAAGGGGTACTGGCGCCATGATGGTGCGCAATTCGGCATCGTCGCTTTGCCACGCCATTTTGCCCGATTGCTGCGTTCCGCCAGGCTCTTGCACATTCCCTGCCCGGTGAGCTATGAAGAGTTTGAGTCGGCTTGTCATGAACTGGTCAAGTCGCTTTACACTCCGGAAAAGGACATGTGGAT
>RQOI01000382.1 GCA_003854995.1 Candidatus Zhuqueibacterota bacterium | reverse complement strand
TTCATCACCGGCCGCTCAAAGAATGTCATCATCGGATCGTCCGGAGAAAATATCTACCCCGAGACCATCGAAGCCAGGCTGTTGGAATCGATCTATGTCGAGGAGACGATCGTCTACGAGCTCGACGATCAGCTTGTCGCCCGCATCTATCCCAACTATGCCTACATCGAAGAGATGGAGAAAAACAGCGACGAAGGCCGCGTCGCGACCGATATTCGAGAAATACTGGAAGAGGTGCGGCGCGAGACCAACGCCAAACTGCCGGCGTTCTCGAGAATCGCCCGCGTCATCGAGCAGTCGTCGCCATTCATCAAGACGCCCACCAACAAAATAAGACGAGGCGAATACGTGCCCGGGTATCTCGTCGAACAGACAGCATCCTGAGCCCGTTCCTGCCTTCGCGATTCGCACTTGAAAAATCTGCAACAATGTGCTTTTTAACCACGTTTTTCCAGGGATAAAGAATACAACCACAGAGCACACCGAGGAACACCGAGAAGCGCCACAGCCATTTTCACAATAATTTCATTGCAAATAGTGCTGAATAATTAAAACCTCGCTCCCAGGCTCGGCCTGGGTGCGAATAGTATCTCTGTAGAAGCATCAATAGTGAAAGTGACGCTCCGCGTCACCGCACTCGGGTAGTAAAAAAAAGCGTCCCAGGGATGAAAGGCGCAGATGTGGTAATTATTTTTTATGAGCATCGACCTCGATGCGGCGCAGCTTGGATATCGCGAGGCAGAGCCTCGCTTTTGGATGCGAGTTTTATTTTAGGATAGGTGGGATTCCCAGGCCGACAGCCTGGGAACCAGGATTAAGACACCAAGATTGATATTATTATGGTTAGATACCGTGCAAAAGATAGCTTTAAAAACTTTGTTATTCTGCTGATTCATCTCTAAGCCTTTGTGTCTGGGTCTTGTGTGAGGTTTTTCTGAATAATCCAGGCTAGATTTGACAAACCTTATTTTTGTCTTTTCGACTTAGAGGCGCCAATCGTGTAAGTTTTTCTTCGTGATCCTTTGTGTTTTCGTGGCTCGGTGTTGATTTTATCTCGACTTGCCAGAAACTGACCTTTTACGATTTTCA
>RQOI01000381.1 GCA_003854995.1 Candidatus Zhuqueibacterota bacterium | reverse complement strand
TTTGCAATAGTGGATTTCGGAGACGCACGCGATCATTGGGAACATGATGCGCACATCGCCAAAGGCGCTGGCGCGCAGGATGGCGCGCAGCTGCGTTCGAAAAAGACCATGGCCGCTGTCTCGATAAAGTCGCACTCCCCGGACGCCGAGGAACGGATTATCTTCAATCGGCAAAGAGAGCGAGACCGGCGGTTTGTCGCCTCCGAGATCGAATGTCCGAATGATGACCGGTTTGCCGCCCACTTTATCGACGATCGCCTTATAATCCTTCAACTGCTGCTCTTCGGTCGGTTCTGTCGAGCTGGCCAGATAGAGATACTCTGTTCGAAACAATCCTATACCGTCGCCCTGCAACTCACGAATATGATCGACCTCTTCGGGAAATTCGATATTGGATGCGAGCGCCAAATCCTTGCCGTCCAGCGTACGCGCCGGCAGATCTTTGATCCGCTCGAGCTTTTTTTCGACAGAGATATAGGCGGCGTAGCGTTTCTTGAACAGCGCCAGACTCTTTTTATTTGGATGAATGATGCACAGGCCTTCATCGCCATCCAATATGACGGTGACGCCGTCGCGCATTGTTCTGCTCGCGTTGTTCAATCCGACGACGGCAGGCACGCCGATGGAGCGCGCCAGAATGGTGGCGTGCGAGGTGCGCGCGCCGTAATCAGTGGCAAAGCCGAGGACATTGGACTTTTCCAGCCGCACCGTGTCCGAGGGCGTCAATTCATTGGCAAAGATGATCACCGGCTCGCCGAGTCTGGCAAGCTGTTTCTGCGATTCGCCCCGAATATATTGAATCACCCGATATTTTAAATCCTGAATATCAATGGAGCGCGCCTTGAACACTTCGTCCTGAAAACCTTGCAGAATGGAGATATACTTGTCCATCACGTAGGAAAAAGCGTAATCGGCATTTGATCTTTCGTTCCGTATAATTTTTCTGGTCTCGTCGACCAGTGTGGGATCGCTGAGCATCGTCTTGTGAACATTAAAGATCTGTGCAGCCTCTTCGCCATAAGCAGCCCTGGTCGTCTCGTACATCTTTTCGACATCTGACAAGGAATTGGCCAGCGCGGTCTCGAATTTCTCGGCTTCGACAGCCACCTCCTTCTCCGGAATCGATTTTTTTTCAACTTTAAGGATTTCCCGGCCAATGACAAGCACTTTGCCAATGGCAATTCCGGGCGATGCGGCGATGCCGCGCAATCTTATCTCACTCTCTGGTTGCCCCATAGACGCTCCTATGCCTCTTCCCATTCCTTCATCTCTGAAATTTTTTCCAGGACCTCCGTCATCTGCTGCAGCGCCATCACTTCATCTTCGCCATCACACTTTATCACCAGCTCCGTTCCTTTGTGAGCCTCGAGCATGAGAATACCCATGATGCTTTTTGCATTGATCTCGTCATTGTTTTTTACCAGGAAAATATCCGACTTGAACTGCACGGCTGTTTCGACAATGAGGCGAGCCGGCCTGGCATGAATGCCATATTTATTTTTCACGACAAACGTATTTGACACCATATCTGACTTGAATTTCCTTCTCTCTTAGAGGGTGAAGAATCCCACAACGATTCCGATGCAGATGACTGCCAGTATGATAAATTTAACGGCGACTTGCAGTCTGATGAGCGCCATCGTCGCTATCGCGGATAGACAAAATGCGATGAGAACAGCGAGATTTTGCCCAAGACTCCACCACGCCGCTATGCCCATCAGCACACCCGCAACGAAAAATCCGACGGTGGAGATTTTATCTCCGATAGCCTGAAACCATCGCTTCGATAAAACAGAGACAATATCAAATCCCATGCGATAGCTGAGTCGCCATCCCCTGATCCGGATATAAAAATGCGGGATGTTATAGATGACCAAAAAGATCGGCAGTGCGATCCAGCCGCACGTCAAACCGACAGCCATCGCAACCGCAATTGTCAACGGCTTGATTCGATTCCAGAAGAGCTGATCACCCTGTACGCCGAGCGGACCGGTCAACCTTTCCTTAAAGACGGAAATCGATCGCATATCCGGCCAATTTTTGCGCTGCGCTTCTTCTTCCAGTTTGGTGACCGCGCCCAGACACCAGGTGACAAAATAGGGATGAGAGTTGAAAAAGTCGATGTGACGCCGCAGAAATTCCGCGCGACCTTTTGCCGTCTCAAACAAGCGCCTGGCCAGGGGGATGAGACAAAAACAAAATCCCAGTCCGATGAGCGCTTTGAAATTCCATGACGCCTGGATGAAAAAGCAGCGGATGAAGATGTTGAAACGATCAATTTTTCGCGTTCGCATTGCCATCAGATGAATTTCACAAAAAGAATCAGACCAACGCCAAGGCCCAGAAAAAACAGCCATTTTTTCTGCTTCTGCCGCCAAAAAAGATGCGCGAGAAAAACGCATCCCGCGGCCAGTACACTGCCCATTGCAGGTTGAAATATTTTATCGTATGTTGCAGGCAGACGCGACAGGATCCACGTCGCGCCAGATACAAAAATAACAGATGAAATGGCTACCGTGCTAAAACCGACCAGAAAGCTCAAAGCGATTCCATATAACTGTGCTGCATTGATATGCCGAGGAGCAAGCATCTCTTTGTAGACCAATCGCTCATAAAAGACACCGTTGATCCTTCGTTTCAACACGACGAGTCGACCGCCCAGAGAGCTGATGGCAACGGTCAAAACCAGGGCCAATGCAATGCTCATGTAATAATGCTGCGGCAGCTGCCTGGTCATCAGGATGGCGACGGTGGTGGCAGCGGTCGAGCCGACATTTCCTTCTGCAAAATTCGCAGCGCCGATGGGCAGCTCGTTGATGTACAACAACTCGACAAGAATGCCCATGATGAAACCCAGCGGCATATTTCCGAGCAGCAGCCCGACGATCGAGCATGCCACCATTGGCCGAGAGATCATGATCTGCATCAGGGCGGTCGTATCAAGCGCGACAATACCGCCCCATAAACTCGCGAGGAAAATATCAGCCCACATGGGTTGCGCTCCAAACTTTTAGAACCTATTATAACACATTTCAGGAAAAGAATCAATGAAAATAACCATACAACACTATGATAAATATGCAAGTTAACATGAAAGGCGCCCCACATGCCGCATATCTATCTCGATTACAACGCCACGACGCCCCTGCATCAGGAGGTGAAAGACGCAATGTTGCCCTATCTGGACAGGTTCGGAAATCCATCGAGTACGCATTGGTATGGCGTACAGGCGAAAATGGCAATAGAAAACGCCCGCAATCAGGTGGCTGGATGCCTCGGCTGCGACAGCGATGAAATTTACTTCACCAGCGGCGGCAGCGAGTCAAATAACCTGGCGATCAAAGGATATGCCGACGCCCATCAGGCGCAAGGCCGCCACATCATCACATCGGCCATCGAACATCCGGCCGTGCATGCGGTGTGCTATTTTCTGCAAAAACATGGATTCAGCATCACCTTTCTCGCGGTCGATGAATTCGGCATGATCCACATCGATGATCTGCAAAAGGCCATTCGGCCCGACACCATTCTCATCACCATCATGCATGCCAATAATGAGGTGGGCACGATCCAGCCCATCGCCGACGTGAGCGAAATCGCCCGCGACCACGGCATCGCGTTGCATACGGACGCCGCCCAGTCCGTGGGCAAAATCCCGGTGCGCGTGCAGGAGCTTGGCGTCGACATGCTCTCTTTGGCCGGCCATAAACTCTATGCGCCGAAAGGCATCGGCGCGCTCTATGTCCGACGCGGCATCGAGCTGGAGAAACAGATGCATGGCGCTGATCACGAACGCAATCTGCGCGCCGGCACCGAGAATGTGCTTGAAATTGTCGGTCTTGGCCAGGCCTGCGAGATCATCCAGCGCGATTTGCCGGCCATCCAGACGACGCTCAAAAGAGAAGCGGATCGTCTTCTGGCCGGGCTGCAAAAGGACATTGAAAAGATGCGGCTGAACGGCCATCCGGAAAAACGGTTGCCCAACACGCTCAGCATCAGTTTCTACGGCCTGGAGGCGAACACCATCCTCTCAGAGCTTGACACGATCGCCGCGTCCGCCGGAGCGGCCTGCCATTCCGATAAAATCACCTTGTCGTACGTCCTGGAAGCCATGCAGCTGCCGAGCGAATGGGCCATGGGCACGATTCGATTTTCCGTCGGTGCGCTCACAACGCCCGAAGAGATCGATATCGCCATCGACCAGGTGACATCGACCATCCGCAAATTGCAGGGCGATAAAGCAGCTGTGGACGAGAGCGGCCCCATAAAGCTGACCCATTTCACGCACGGCCTCGGCTGCGCCTGCAAGCTTCGCCCGCAAGCTCTCGAACAGGTGCTGAAAACTTTGCCCAAAGCAAAAGATGAAAACATCCTCGTCGATGCCGAATCCTCGGATGACGCAGCTGTCTACAAGATCGATTCCGGCGTGGCACTTGTCCAGACGGTCGATTTTTTCACTCCCATTGTCGATGACCCGTATCACTTTGGCGCCATCGCCGCTGCCAATTCGTTGAGCGATATCTACGCCATGGGTGCAGAACCGCTGTTCGCGTTGAATATTGTCGGATTTCCGGCCAACAGATTGCCGATGAGCGTCCTGGAGACCATTCTGGCCGGGGCATCTGACAAGGTCGCGCAGGCCGGCATATCCATCATCGGCGGTCACACCATTGATGACACCGAACCCAAATACGGCCTGGCCGTGACGGGCAGAGTTGATCCGCACCAGATCTGGCGCAACGCCGGCGCACAACCCGGCGACCTCCTGATTCTCACCAAACCGCTGGGGCTGGGGATCATCTCTACAGCGCTGAAACGAGGAATGACGACGCTGACCATGGAAAGGGAGGCGATACGCATCATGAGCGCGCTGAATCGCGAAGCAGCCGAGACGGCGAAATTATTTGCCATTCACGCCTGCACGGACATCACCGGCTTTGGCCTCCTGGGCCATCTGAGTGAAATGACGCGCGCGAGCCTGGTCGATGCTGTCCTTTACTTTGACCAGGCGCCCGTCATCGACGGCGCCATCGAGCTGGCGAATGCCGGAGCCGTGCCCGGCGGCACGGTTGACAACCTCGATTATGCCGCACAGTTTGTTCGCTTTGCCGACCATTTGCCGCATGTCGATAAATTACTGCTCGCTGACGCGCAGACATCCGGCGGATTGCTCTTCGCGGTCGCTGCCGATCAGGCCGATCAGCTGTTATCCGCTCTGCAGGCCAGATGCGCGACAACCTGTGCGATCATCGGAGCGATCGAAGGGAAAGGAGCTGGGCTCATTCACGTCATCGCAAAAAGACCTTGATTTTGATGCCTTTTAGCGTTATATTTTTTGGTTTTATAGTGCATTAATCAGCAAATACGAAAGATGAAACGAGGTTATCGGCATGGCTGTCATGAACAAAATGCGCGAGAGCATGAAGACCATTCTATTGATTCTGGTCCTCACATTCATTGCGACGATTATATTTGACTGGGGCATGGGAGGATTTCAGGGACGACGTCCACAGGGCGTCATTGCCCAGGTGAATGGCAACGATATCAGTTATGATGAATTCAATCGAGCTTTTCAGCAGGAGATCAAAGCGCAACGAGAGCAGACCGGTGCGGATCCGGAAGGCTATCAGCTGCAGCAGATCGAAAACCAGGTTTTCGAACGGCTCGTGCAACAAATTTTGCTGAGCGAGGTCGTTGACAAGTTGCATCTCGTCCCCAGCGACGATGAAATTACGGCTGAACTGTGGAACAATCCGCCGCAAATCATTCGCGAAACGCCGGCCTTTCAGGATTCAAACGGCGTATTCAATATGGCGCTCTACGAAGCAGCGTTGAACGATGCGCAGCTGGACGAACAATGGGATGGCGTGATCTATTACCTGCGCAACGCCCTGCCTTTTCAGAAACTCAGCACCCTGCTCAATGCCACGCCGATCGTCACGGACGATGATGCCCGACTAGAGTTCATGAAAAATAATATGAGAGCGCAGGTGAACTATATCTTTTATAACAGCGCCAACGTGAGCGCGATCGCAGAGCCGACCGATGCGGAGATCAAGGCCTATTATGAAAAGAACAAGGATGACTATTTTGAAAATGAAAAGCGAGTGGTCGATTATGTTCTCTTTGAATTAAAGCCGACGGCAGCCGACAGCCAGGCTGTTTTTCAGCAGGCCGAGGAACTCGTGCAGGACGCAAAAAGCGGCATGGATTTCGCGCAGATGGCACAGCTCTATTCGCAGGATCCGGGCTCGGCAGAAAGCGGCGGCGATCTGGGATATTTTAAACGAACGGCCATGGTCAAACCGTTCGCTGACGCGGCATTTGCCGCGCAAGTCGGCGACATCGTCGGGCCCGTCGAATCGCAATACGGACTGCACATCATAAAGGTCGAAGACAAGCGCAGGCAGGACGGCGAAGAGGAGGTCAAGGCGAGTCATATTCTGCTCAAGATTGAAGCATCGAACGCCACGCGAGAAAACCTGCAGAATGATGCAGCCGACCTGGCAGAGCTGGCCAAACAGGCTAACCTGCGAACCGTAGCGGAAGCCGAGAGCCTGCAGGTGAATACGACGCAACCCTTTGAAATCGAAGGCTTTGTGCCCGGCATTGGTATGGAGCAACGCGTCAATCGCTTCGCCTTTCGATCGAAAATCGGTGCTGTGAGCTCTGTCCTCTATACGGATCGCGGCTATCTCCTGGTGGAGCTGAAAGAGATCATCGGAGAGCGCATGCAACCGCTGGAACAAGTCACCGCCCGCATCAAGAGCAGCCTGCAATCAGAAAAGCGCATGGAAGCTGCCAAGGCCGCTGCGGCTGCGGCGTATGCCGGCCTCAACGCCGGCGCAACGCTCGAGCAGGTCGCGGCGAGGGACAGCGCCCAAGTCAACCAGACGGATGAATTCACCCTCGGCGGTTCTATCGCGGGAAT
>RQOI01000380.1 GCA_003854995.1 Candidatus Zhuqueibacterota bacterium | reverse complement strand
GTAGGGAGCTGTCTCAGCTCTAGACATCCGATTCATTGAGATGCGCTTGATCAAGAGGCTCCGCCCGCTTGTTCAGCCGAGAGAACCCTGTAACTCGCTGATCGGCCATATTTTATATTTTATTGCCGGCCAGATCATGATAAAAGGAAAGGCATTGTATTTGGACCGGGCCATCATGATGACTGAAGCTCCCCCCAAAAAAATCATAGGCTGGCGTGAATGGATACGCCTAGATAAACTGAACCTTCCGCCGATTAAAGCTAAAATCGATACCGGCGCCCGCTCGTCCACGCTGCATGCCTTTAAAGTCAAGTCCTTCACGCGGAAAGGGCGGAGATGGGTGCGTTTCAGCGTGCATCCCGATCAATACGATACCCAGCGGGCCATCACCTGCGAGGCGCCCGTGATAGACCGGCGCTCGGTGACGGACTCCGGCGGCCATCGAACGCTGCGCTATGTGATAGCCAGCGAGATAACCCTCGGGGATGAAACATGGCCCATAGAGCTCACTTTGACCAACCGTGACAACATGAAGTTTCGCATGCTGCTCGGCAGAACAGCGATGGAAGGCCGCTATCTGGTCGATCCTGAACGTTCCTATTGCATCGGCAAAGCGCCGCCCTTCAGGTTGCGGAAGCAATGGCTGATCATGCAATCCACGGCGCCCTCCTGACAGAGTGCAAAGTTATTTGCAGAGCCGACAGTCCGTCGATAAACGCCTTTTTCAGATGACTTTCCAAGACTCCCCAACGATTATCATCGGCGGCATTCCGATTTATCCTGGCGAGCAAAAACGCATTTCCTTACCGGTGGCCATGCTCTACACCCATACGCCGGTGGAAATGCCGGTGCACGTGATCCATGGCAAAAAAGCGGGGCCTAAACTGTTTGTCTGCGCGGCCCTGCATGGCGATGAGCTCAATGGCATCGAGATCATCCGCCGGCTTTTAAGAGCGCCGCTCACCAGAAGGTTAAAGGGCACCTTAATCTGCGTTCCCATCGTGAATGTCTATGGCGTTTTGGAACACTCCCGCTACCTGCCGGACCGGCGCGATCTCAACCGCAGCTTTCCCGGCACGGAAAGGGGCTCCCTAGCGGCCCGCCTGGCTGATCTATTCATGACGGAAGTGGTCGCCAAATGCAGCTACGGCATCGATCTGCACACCGGCGCATTGCACCGCACCAATTTGCCGCACATTCGCGCTAAACTGGATGATCCCAAAACCGCTGAGCTGGCGCGCGCTTTCGGCGTTCCGGTGCTGCTCAATTCGGATTTTCGGGACGGTTCGCTGCGTCAGGCGGCCGCCGATAGCGGCGTTACCATGTTATTATACGAGGCGGGGGAGGCGCTTCGGTTCGATGAAATCAGCATCCGCGCTGGCGTCAGCGGCATTCTCAACGTACTGCGGCGACTCGGCATGTTGCCCGCCGTCAAAAAAGCCAAAAAGCCGCTCGCCGAGCCTGTCATCGCCCGCTCCAGCCTATGGATTCGGGCGCCTCAGGGAGGCATCTTGCGCGCCCGCGTGCTGCTCGGGCAGCGCATAGAAAAAAATACCCTGCTCGGCGTGAT
>RQOI01000379.1 GCA_003854995.1 Candidatus Zhuqueibacterota bacterium | reverse complement strand
ACGGTATCACCGCTCGCCAGATAGAGACCGGAGGACTGATCCGGCGTATAGCTGACATTGTGCACAGCCTTGATTTCATTCGCCATCGTGACTGCGAGATGCTCCAGCAAGGCCTTGTCCGGCGCCGGGTCATCTGTATAGCCCCAGGGAAACAAAATGAGCTGCGAATAGCTGTGATAGCTGATGAGGGCGCGCGGCTGCACGGCGGAGAGGAAATCGCGACAGGCGCGCGACTCGGGCTCGGAAAACGGCGCCGGGCCGCGATAGGTTTCTGAAAAGGTGTCGCCAGAAGATCCGGGTCCACCCCACGCATGGCTGTAATTGCGATTCAAGTCGACGCCATAGCTGCCATCACCGTTGTCGCGACGATTTTTGCGCCACAGGCGATCCGAGCTGACCGAATAGTGATGCCCATCCGGATTGACCATGGGGACAATCCAGATTTCGGCATTGTCAACATAGTCTTTGACCATCTGATTGGCGTCATAATTGTCGAGCAGATGACGGGCGATCAGCAACGGCACTTCGACGGAAATCCATTCGCGCGCATGGTGCGCACCCAGCAGGACGATGACTTTTTCATCCTCATCGACGTTGACGTCATCGCTGATTTTGATAGCCCACAGCGCTCTGCCCTGCAGAGAAGTCCCGATGGAAGTGACGGCGGCAATGCCGCTGTGGCTTGCAGCCAGAGATGTCAGGTCGTTTTCCACTTCCGCCCAGGTGTGATACAGGCCGGCATCCGGATCGCCGGGATCATCGCCATCGCAAATGCTGTTGACCAATGCCAGAAAGAGCAACGGCAGGGCCGCGCCGAAGGCAGCTTTCATTTTCATATTTTTCCCTCCAGCCAATCGGACGCATCTTGCGCGACAATCCGCACGGTCAGGCCGGCGGCCCGGAGATCGTCGATATAGAGATCGTACGCGCGCGCCACGGCGGTGTCACCCTCGACGCCCCAAAAGTCAACGCCAGAATTGATCACAGTCTGCAGCGCGGCCGAATCCGGAATATGGACGTGCACCAGGCGCTGCACCAGGTCCTGTTCTGCAACAGGACTCGCGGTAAAAGCCAGCGGCGTAGTCATTTTTGTCGTCCGGATGATGATGTAATCCGGCTGGCGGACGATGATCTCGGCGTTCGCCTGGCGCAGCTCCTGGATCTGCGCGTCACTCGGATTGGCAATTTTCCGCAGGCTGCTGATAGCTGTCCTTTCCGCACCCTCTCTCCCCCCGCAGTGAATGAACAGCAGGGAAAAAAGGGTGAACAAGTAAAAACGTGTCATGATCTGGCCACCTTTCTGTTAAATTCCATTCTCACTCCAGTTCCGCAATCTTGGAAGCCAGGTCATCAAAGACCAGCTTGGTCGCCTGGCTCATGGCGGCGACGATATCTTCGACCGCGCCGGCGGCGACGGGCGCCTGCTTGTCGATCGTCGCATTCAGCAGGGGTTCTCTCTTGTCAAAATCGGTCAACTCAAAACTGATGGAGATGCGCACATGGTGTCCCTCGCCATAATCGATCTCTTCAAAATGATTCACCCGGCCAAACAGGGAGAGGCTGTCAGAATTGCGCGGGACATCGAGGACCACGGACTCGAACAGTCCGCTTTGCATGAAATATTCGGCCGCCTTGTGCGTCAGCAGAGTGCTCGGCGTCATCACCCAGCGACGAAAATTGTCGTACTTGATCTGATACAGGGATGTTTTATAGGTCATCTTGTCATTTTTCAGCATCGGCGCCGCATCAAAATTCTGAATGTGCAGCACACCACCTATGGGCGGCTGTTCTGCCGCAAGCTGTTGCCACTCCAGCGTAAAGTACTGGGTCTCCGGCGTCTTGCCGCACGCCAGCAACAGGAGCACTCCGGCAGCAAAAATCAGCACTTTCGAGTTCAAAATCCTTTCCTCCATTCTAGCTTGCCTAGTCCAATTTTCTTTCAGCCGGTGTGGATTTTCGAATGACAGTCCAGGGTCGTTCTTTGATTGTCTGGCTGAAATCGTGCAAATTTTCGGTCGTTGAACCCAAGTTATCCATGATCTGATTGTATTGCTGCTGATTTTCAAACAGGGAACGATCGATCTCGGACAGCACAATGTTGAGGCTCTTGAGCGTCTCGACGCTGCGGCTCAACAAGGTCTCGAGATGCTGAACGCTGTTGGTCAGAGAGGCATCGTTCTTGACAATGATATCTTTTGCCGCCATGGTCATCCTGTTCAACTCGCCTGTCATGGCATTCATATCCACCAGGGTTCCCTGCAGGTTCACTTCGATCATGCGGGTGATCTGATTCAGAGAGGTGATCATATCCGAGATGTTTTTTTTATTCTCGTCATTGAGCACGTCGTTCAATCCGCCCAGCAGTTGCGTGAGCTCATCCAGAATGGAAGAAGCGGCACCCGACAGCTGGGCAAATCCGGTGATATCCTCGGATGGAATCATCGAGCCCGGCGCCAGCAGCGCGGCGTCGGGCGATCCGGCAGTGATTTCAATATAGGTCGAGCCCAAAATGCCTACGGTCGTCATGAACGCGCGACTGTCGACGCGGATCGGCGTATCTTTTTCCACCTGTACGACCACCTCGGCGCCCGGGTAATTGTCATCTGTCAGGTGCACATCGATGACGCTGCCGACCTTTAATCCGGCGTAGCAGACGGCTGATCCCTTTTCAATGCCGCCGACATAACCAAAGCGCGTCGTGAATGTCTCCTTTTCAGAGAAGGAATTCATGCCAATGATGATCGCCAGGAAAATGACGAGCAGAATGACGCTGAGAATGATGAAAATGCCGGCTTTGATTTCGCTTGCTTTATAGTCCATACCCGATGATCCTGTATAGTTGACTTAGGCTACCAATTCTTCATAATAGTTTTCCGGATCGAGGCGATCCGCATCCGGTCGGCGTTCGAGAAACTGCATGACGTATGGATCAGCGCTCTTTTTCAGTTCTTCCTGTGAGCCGAGGAACTTGATCTCGCCGTCATGCATCAGACAGACGCGATCGGCGATCATATAGACCGATGCCATCTCATGCGTCACCGCCACAATCGTCATCCGCAGCGCCGTCTTGAGCTTGAGGATGAGCTGATCGATGCCGGCCGCGACAATCGGATCCAGGCCGGCGGACGGCTCATCACAAAAGAGAATGTCCGGATCCATGGCGATGGCGCGCGCCAGCGCCGCGCGCTTTTTCATCCCGCCGGACAATTGCGACGGCGCGAAATCCTCGAATCCGGACAGCCCGACAAGACTCAATTTCATGCGCATCATGATTTTGATGATCGACTTGTCCTGCGGCGTATGTTCCATCAGCGGCAGAGCCACGTTCTCTCCGATGGTCATAGAGTTGAACAGGGCGCCATTCTGAAAGAGCATGCCCATTCTTTTCAGTATCTCATCCCGTTTCGCCTCGGACGCCTGGGTGATGTCGACGTCCTTGATGATGACCTGGCCCGCATCCGGCACGTTCAGCCCAACGATGTGCCGCAATAGCGTGCTCTTGCCGCAACCGGAGCGCCCGAGAATGACCAGCGTCTCATAGGGATAGATATCGAGATTGATGCCCTTGAGAATCTTGCGTTTGCCATAGCTCGTGTGCAAATCGCGTATTTTGATGATCGGTGCGTTCATCTAGAGTGTCGAATAAAACAACATGGTGAACAAGAGATCTGCAAAAATGACTAAAAATATAGAGACGACCACTGCTGTGGTGGTGGACTTGCCCACCCCTTCAGCACCGCCAGTGACATTAAAGCCCTGATAGGCGCCAACCTGTGCGATGATGATGGCGAAGAAAAAGCTTTTAATGAGGCCGGTGATAAAGTCTTTGGCGTACAGCGCCTCGGCCGTCTGGTTGAAATAGGCGACAAAAGCCAATTTGAGATTGGTCAGAGCCAAGACAAAGCCGCCGGCAATGCCGACGAAATCAGAGAGGACGGTCAAACAGGGGACAACGATCATCATGGCCAGCAGGCGCGGCACGACGAGAAAGCCGATCGGATTCAGCGCCATCGTCTGCAGCGCGTCGATCTCTTCCGATACTTTCATCGTGCCAATCTCGGCGGCAATGGCAGAACCGCTGCGGCCGGAGACAATGATGGCGGTAATCAGCGGACCCAGCTCGCGACACATCGTCACGCTGACGAGATCGGCCACGTAAATGGTCGCGCCGAATTTCTCCAGCTGATAAGCGGCCTGCATGGCGATGATCAGCCCGACACAAAATGAGATGACGCCGACGATCGGCACCGACTCGACGCCAATCCGCACCATTTGCACGAACGTCGCTCCCCAGCGCAGCTTTTTGCCTTTGAAGGGTGCGACGAATATCCAGACGAAGGAGTGACCGGCGAGCCTGACCATGCGGGCGATGTGAACAAAGAAAAAGGCCAGCTGCCGTCCGGACTGGCCGAATGTCGCTTTCATATCAGCCATTCGTCTTTGCCGCCTCGACGTCCTGAAAAATCTGGAATATCTTGTCCAGCCGCGTCAGTTCGAATACTTCCCGCACGTTGGCGCGAAGACCGGCCACAACCAGCTTGCCGTTATACTTGTGACACAGCTGCAAGCCTTCGATGAGGGTGGCGACGCCGGAGCTGTCCATGTAGCTCACCTCGCTCAAATCCACAATGACTTTGGGCACCCGCTGTTTGACCAGCTCCATGATGGCATTGCGAGCTTGCGGCGAGGAAAACATGTCCACTTCGCCGTCTATTTTCAATACCGCTGTCTTGCCCTTGACACTATTTGAAATTTTCAGGCTCACTTTTTGTCCTTTGGAATTGATTTCTGCATGACCAATCGATTGCCGGCCTCCAAACCATCGGCATATTTCACCTTATCCATCACGCTGGTGATGATATAGACTCCCAGACCGCCAGGACGTATTTCATCGAGCGGCCGGGATTTTATTTTTTTCAAATCGGCGGGCTCGCCTTCATCTTCGAGGATGAATTCGAGCTTGGTCGGCTTTATCTTGCACGTGATGCGAATGCTCTGTCCGCCCTTGCCCTTATAGGCATGTCTGATGATATTCGAACAGGCTTCATCAATCGCCAAAATGATCTTGCTGGTGTCCATGGCGTCGAAACCGGCAATCTCGCACACTTTGCTCACAGCCGCGCGCATGACGGACAGCAGCGGCGGATCGCTCGTCAGGTTCAGTACGATTATCTTTGTCATTTTGCCACAATCATTTTTGTTCAATTGTTCATTGTTTACGGCACGCCGCGATAATTCCACCAGAAACTCAGGACCTTGATTGCGCCTTGTTCCATTGAAAGACAACGAGCGTAATATCGTCGTTCTGAGGACTGGATTTTGTAAACTTGTAAATCTGTTTCAAACACTCCTCGATGACCTGACCCGAAGAGGCCCAGTGACGATTCAGACAGGCGAGCAGCCGGTCAAAGGTGTACTCTTCGCCCTTGGCATTCATCGCCTCGATGATGCCATCCGTGTAGAACACCAGCATATCGCCCGGCTCCAGCTGCATGGCGCCATT
>RQOI01000378.1 GCA_003854995.1 Candidatus Zhuqueibacterota bacterium | reverse complement strand
CCTTCCCGGCGCACCTCTCCCCTTTTCTACATCCTTTGCAAGAGGTGACCATGGCATTCTATTCGACATTCGCACAATATTACGAGGTCATCTTTCCTTTCAAACAGAACATTTTCGAATTTCTCAAAAGCTATACCACGACAGAGACTCGGAAAATACTCGATCTTGGCTGCGGCACCGGACACTATGCGGCGCAATTCGCCAAAGAGGGCTTTCAAACGATCGGTATTGACCTGGACGCGAACATGATTGCCTATGCGACGGCGCACTATCCAAAAGCCACTTTTTTTACCATGAATATGCTCGATGTGCGCTCGCTGAATCAGCGCTTTGATTTCATCTTTTGCATCGGCAACACCGCCGCGCATTTGACGCACAAAGAGTTTGACATTCTACTCGATTCTGTTTATAATTCGCTCGAGCCGGGCGGCGTGTGGCTGTTTCAGGTCCGCAACTGGGACTATGTCGCTCTGCAGAAAGAATATACTTTTCCAGTGATTGCAGCGCAAAATGGACGAATTCGCTTCCTGCGCACTTATACGGATATTTCCCAGGATGAATTGTCCTTTAACACACGCCTCATTGTGGATGGCCAGGATATTTTTCAGGATCGTGTGATGATGTATCCGATATCGTCGCGACGATATCGTGAGATGCACGCTGAAGGCAATTTTCTTCTCATTGATCACTTTTCTGACTTTGGTAGAACGCCGTTTGACGCCGCGTCCGACTCGGCGAACATTTTTGTCTTCCGAAAAAAGTGAGGAGACCGCCATGATTCGATATTACATCAGCCTTTTAATCGTGTCAGCCTGCTGCAGCGCAACTCTCGCTGACCAGAACGATCCGGCCGGCCAGTGCATGGTCTGCCACAAGGAGCAGAGCGCCGGCCTGTACAATCAATGGTTTTCATCCGCGCACGCCCTGCACAATGTGACCTGCATCGACTGCCATGGCGCCGAAAAAAAAGATGCGGACGCTTTTGAGCATTACGGCGCCACTATTGCGACGCTGGTGACACCCAGGGACTGCGGGATCTGCCATCCGAAAGAGATGGAACAGGTGGGCGGATCGCATCACGCCAGGGCAGGCGAGATTCTGGACTCGAACGATGCCTATATGGCGCATGTGGCCGGCGGCCAGCCGGTGGCCATTCAGGGATGCGAGAGCTGTCACGGCGCTAAAATGATAACTATTAAAAACAGCGACAACAGACTGGCCGCCGAAACGTGGCCCAACTCCGGCATCGGCCGCATCAATCCCGATGGCTCACTCGGCGCCTGCAATGCCTGTCATACGCGGCATGCCTTTTCCAAATCGCAGGCGCGCCAGCCAGAGGCCTGCTCTAAATGCCATCTGGGTCCCGATCATCCGCAAAAAGAGGTCTACGAAGAGTCCAAACATGGCAACGCCTATTACACGCATATTGACGCCATGAACCTGAAAGCGGATCGCTGGATCGTCGGCGAGGATTACTATGAGGCGCCCACCTGCGCCACTTGCCACATGTCCGCCACCACGACGCAAAGCCTGACGCACGACGTCGGCGATCGCATCTCCTGGACCCTCCGCCCCATTGTGTCGGAAAAACTCGCCAATGCCGGGCAGAAACGCGCCAACATGCAGGATGTCTGCCGCACCTGCCACAGCAAGACGTTTATCGATGGTCACTACTATCAATATGATGCGACGGTCAAGCTCTACAATGAAAAATTTGCCAAACCGGCGCTCGCGATCATGAAGATGATCGAGAATAAAAAATTACTCGAAAATCCGGCCAGCTTTTCCAACAAGGTCGAATGGACTTTCTGGGAGTTGTGGCATCACGAGGGCCGGCGCGCGCGCCATGGAGCGTCGATGATGGGGCCGGATTATACCTGGTGGCACGGCATCTATGAAGTGGCGCAACACTTTTATTTCAAGTATCTCCCCGAAGCGCTGAATTACCAAGATCCGGAGGTCACGGCCTACATCGATAACTTGCTCACCAATGATCCGATGCACGCGTGGTTGCACGGCTCGACCGAGGATTTGAAGAAAAAGATAAAGTCCGGCGAGATGCAAAAGATATATCGACAGATGTTCGAGGACTAGACGAAAACGAAAGAGAACAGGGCGACAGATCGGCCGATCAAGCCGGCTCTCCCGCGTCCTGGCCGCTCTTTCATTCATTGTTGTG
>RQOI01000377.1 GCA_003854995.1 Candidatus Zhuqueibacterota bacterium | reverse complement strand
GATGCAGGCAACGAATATGACACTTCCGCCCTGGCGACGCGCTGTCATCAAAGTGGGCAGCGCTCTAGTTGCACCCGAATGCCGTCGAGTCAGCAACAAGTACACACTGGATATCGCCGCATTCATCACCGAATGCGTCAATGACGGCAAGGAGATGATCCTCGTCACCTCCGGCGCCATCGCCGCCGGCCTGTCCACGCAGCCCCACTTGATCAGTCATCCTTTGACAATCGCGGAAAAGCAGGCCATGGCCGCCATCGGGCAACCCCTGCTCATGTCGCATTGGAGCAAATTTTTTGATTTTCCATGCGCCCAATTGCTGCTCACCTATCAGGGCATTCATGAACGGCAGCGCTTTGTGAATGCCAAAAACACCCTGCTCAAGCTGCTTGCCCAAAAGACACTGCCGATCGTCAATGAAAATGACACGGTCGTTGTCGATGAAATCAAAGTCGGCGACAACGACAACCTGGCCGCCCAGGTCGCGGTGCTGGCGGATGCGGACATCCTGTTCATCTGTTCGGACGTCGACGGTCTGTTCGACGATAATCCGCGCGAGAACGCCGGAGCGCAGCAGATCCAGATAGTGACCAGAATCGATCAATCGATTTATCGCCTCGCCGGGAAAAAAGGCAGCTCTTTTGCGACGGGCGGAATGGTCACAAAAATCCAGGCTGCGGAAAAAGCGACCGCGAGGGGCATCGACACCATCGTCTTCAATGGCAAGCGTCGTGAATCCTTTCAGCAGTTGCTGAGAGGCGCAATCCCCGGCACGATTTTCACCAAAAATGCCAGTCCCATGAATGCCAAGAAGCACTGGATGCTGCACACCTTGAAGAGCTGCGGCAGAATCGGCATTGACGCCGGCGCGCACAAAGCGCTGGTGCAGCACGGCGCCTCCCTCCTGCCCTCCGGCGTTCTCTGGGTCGAAGGCCGATTCAAGCAAGGCGATGCTGTCCGAGTCCTGTATGAAGATGCAGAAATAGCGCAAGGCATCTCGCAGTATGATGCGAATGATCTTGCCAAGATCAAGGGTGTGAAGAGCAGCGAAATAGAGGGGATACTCGGCTATGTCTGCACAGATGAGGTGATTCATCGCGATGATCTCGTCCTGCTGGCAGAAAGGGCGCAAGAGAATGACGCGCGGAGCTCTCTATGATGTCAGATGATGCGACGCTGAAACAGCTGGCCATCGCCTGCAAGGCTGCCGCCAGAGTCATGGCG
>RQOI01000376.1 GCA_003854995.1 Candidatus Zhuqueibacterota bacterium | reverse complement strand
CGGCGATCAGGACAATGCGGCCATGGGACTCGATGCCGAGCTAAAGCTGATCCCGAGGACAAAACTCTATGGCGAGCTGTTCATCGACGATCTGACCACCGGCAAGATTGGCACTGGATTTTACGGCAATAAAGTAGGCTACACCGCCGGCGCTCTGTGCGTCGATCTGTTCGGCCTCCCAAATCTCGACCTGCGCGCCGAATATACGGCCGTGCGGCCGTTCACCTATTCGCACAAGGATACGGTGACGGCGTATGCCCACTTTTCGACGACATTGGGTCATTGGAATGGGCCAAACGCGTCATTGTGGACTGGACGACTTTCATATCGTTTTTCCAGAAGAATAGTGACGCATTTGACCCTGCGGCTTGCTAAAAACGGCATAAATACGCCGGATGAGAATGTTGGCAGCGATATTTGGCGTCCGCATGATCCTGGCACGGATGCTGAATATGTCGATTTTCTCGCGGGCCTCCCGCAATCTTGCACTACTTTTGACGGCAGAATGAGTTATGAATTCATTCGCAATGGTTTCATAGAGATGGCTTTTTGCTCTGAATCTCATGCTGCGGAACAGACTCTGCCTGGCAGCACCATCTCGGGCAAACGTGAGGAGATTGTGTTGAATTTGAGCTATAACTTTTAGAGTCACTGTGAAATGCCGACGCACGAGAATACACTTGATAAACTGACGAACTCACGGCTTTTGGCTCGCAACGCGCTGCTCAATATCCTTGGACAATCGTTGCCTTTGCTGGTGGCTCTCTTTGCGATCCCTTTGCTGGTGAACGGACTTGGCACCGAACGCTTCGGCGTCCTTGCCATCACGTGGGCAGTGCTTGGCTATTTTGGGCTTTTCGATCTGGGACTCGGCCGTGTCATCACTCTCCTCATCAGCAGCAAGCTGGGGCAGGGGGAGCATGCCAGTGTTCGCCCCATCTTGAATACAGGCCTGCTGTTCATGTTTCTCATCGGCTGCATCTCCACAGCGATTGTCCTCTCCATCGCACCGCTGCTTGTCTTCAATGTTTTGAAAATTCCCGCGACATTGCAGGAAGAATCAGTGCGCGCCTTTCGAATTCTGGCCCTGGCGTTGCCGTTCGTCACGCTCACTGCAGGACTTCGAGGTGCTCTGGAATCATGGCAAAAATTTGCCATTATCAATCTCATCCGCACCCTGAATGGTGTATTCACTTTTTTGGCGCCGTTGGTGGTACTGCAATTCACGACGAACTTGCATCACATTGTTCTGGTCCTCGCGATGGGCCGGGTGATTGTCTGCGCTGTCTATTTTTATGTGAATCGGCGGAATGCCCCCGGGGAAGGCGAGGGTGGTTTTAAGCTGGCGCTGGTTCCATCCATGTTCAAGCTCGGGAGTTGGATTTCCATCAGCAATATCATCGGGCCAATCATGGTCTATTTTGATCGATTTTTGATCGGCGCCTGGTTATCGATGACGGCAGTGAGTTTTTATGTCACGCCTTATGAAATCATAACAAAGCTGCAGGTTTTTCCAACGGCTGTTGCGGCCGTTGTTTTTCCGGCATTGTCTTCAGGTTATGAAATCGATACAAAACGCACTGAAATGATATATAGTCGCAGTTTGAGGATATTGGCTGTCTTATTTTTCCCGATTGTTTTTACCGTCATCTGTTTTGCCGATCCCGGACTCAGACTATGGCTCGGCGATGAGTTCGCGGTAAACAGCGGGCTGGTACTGCAATGGCTGGCCATCGGTGTCTTTATGAATGCCGCAGGACAAATAGCGCTCTCGTTCATCCAAGCCGCCGGTCGTCCGGATATGACCGCCAGGTTGCACCTCATTGAAGCTCCTATCTACATTGTGATATTGTGGCTATTGACAAAATACTTTGGCATTCCTGGCGTCGCTATGGCCTGGACATTCAGGATTTCAGCTGACACGATCGTATTGTTGTGTTTGGTGCACTTTGCTCTCAAAAAAAAGTACGCCGTTTTACGATCTCTGTTGCAGTGGCTTGGCGCGGCAATCTTGGCCTTTTCAGCAGTCTTTTTACTGAAGGAAGTCGCTTTATATATCTATTATGTCTGTATATTGGTGCTATGGGCAGCAGCCAGTCATAAATTCATGTTGAGTCGCGAAGAAATTGAATATTTGCAGAGTAAAATGCGTTTTCGGATTCCGCGTGTGCTATGAGCAGGGATGAGTTGGAAAAATACTATGATCATGTTCGCAAGGATGTCATCGACCTTTTGCCAGCCGGAATTGTGCTCAGTAAGACGCTCGATGTCGGTTGCGGCCGTGGGGCTACATCTCGTTATCTGAAGGAAAAATATAATATTCAGGAGACCATAGGCATCGAAAAATGCGAAAGCATCGCTCGACAGGCCGGAGAGAACGTCGACCGCATCCACTCGATGTCTGTCGAGTCGGATGAGCTGCCCTTTCATCCGGACGAATTTGATCTGATTCTTTGTGCGGATGTCCTTGAACATCTCGCTGATCCGTGGCGAGCCGTTGAAAGATGCGCCGGCTATTTGAAGTCTGGCGGCTATTTTTTGGCTAGTCTGCCTAATGTGCAAAACTGGAAGATCATCCTCAAATTGCTGTTCGGCCGATGGCACTACCAGGAGAGCGGCCTTCTTGATCGCTCCCATTTGCGATTTTTCACCCATAAAACCGCAGTGGAGATGCTAGAGTCAGCCGGACTCTCCATCATTTCAGTCAAAAAGACCATGGGCCCCGAAATGAGACTGATGAATATTTTGACGTGCGGTCTTTTTCAAGACCTGCTGTCCTATCGCATCTATATGTGCGCCCAGAAACTTTGAGGTATGGCGGAATTGGATACTCTTTTCAAAATTGATCTGCAGCAGCGCCTGCAGCAGCCGGGCGAGATAGCCATCGAGCTCGGTTGTGGTCAGTCAAAAAGCGAAGGTCGAATTGGCATCGACCGCGTTGATTTGCCGGCTGTTGATATCGTGACTGATCTCGAGCGCGGCCTGCCTTTCTTCCCGGACGAATCGGTGGATGCCGTTCACGCTTACCACTTTTTAGAGCATGTTGAAAATTTGCAGCTGCTTTTGCAGGAGATATATAGGGTGTGCAGACCAGGCGCTCGCATAGTGTTACGTGTGCCTCACTTTTCCAATCCGTACTATTATTCTGACTATACGCACAGACGATTTTTTGGCCTCTATTCTTTCGAATATTTCGCCAGAGAACAAAAGCGATTTAAGAGAAAGATTCCAAACTTTTATTCCGATTTCCATTTTATAACGCAAAAGCTGGAGCTGGTATTTTACTCTCAATGGCCTGGGAGGAAATTTCCGCGCAAAGCGGCGCAGTTTATTTTCAATCTCAATTCGTGGTGGCAGGAATTTTATGAGGAAAACTTTTGCTATATTTTACCCTGCTCAGAGATTGTTGTCATTCTTCGACCGGATAAATCACATGTCTGATGTCAAGCCCTTATATTTGAACAAGTATTCGCATGTGCCCTTGATCATCGTGTCGGCACTGCTCTTCCTGCCGCTGCCATACTCGACCAGTCTCCTGTTCATTTTGGCATTTTCGCTCTTTCTCATGCTCAAATACCCGCTCGACGCCGGCCTGTTCGAAAAATTGCTCTGGGGCGCTTTCTTGCTGAGAATGGCAGTTCTGTTACTGAATGAGTCATTTTCTCTCATCCCTGAACAGAGTGATGATCTGATGTACAACAGAGTAGCCATGGAAATTGTCGATAATCTATCGCGCAAGTTGCCGTTTTTTTATGGCAATGTCCATTCTTACGGCATCAAGGGTTATGCGACATTCCTAAGCCTCCTCTATGGCGTCTTTGGTGAAATACACATGCTGGCAAAACTGGTGAACAGCTTTCTTGGTCTGCTCTCCGGTATTGTCATTTATAAGATTGCGATCGAAATCTTCCAGGAGCGTAAAACTGCGTTGATTTCCGCTGCGTGCGCTCTCTATCTGCCTTCTCTCATTGCTTTCACGTCTTTTGTCATTCGCGATGCGATCATACTGTATTTCACCTATCTGTTGATCTATCATTTCATCTTGTTGTATAAAGGAGAGCGTCGATTGATGCACGCTGTCAGTTTCATCATTCTTTTCATCTTGATCAGCATTTTAAGAATACAGAATCTCTATCTCTATTCGGCATTTTTTATTTTTTTCTTTCTCCTGCTGCTGTTTCGTTCTGGCGTGAAAAAGAGTATCAAAGCAGGTATGGCTGCGTCCATCTTGCTCATCTGCGGCATCATTTTTATCCTGAATTTTGACGTCATTCTTACTGTGCTGACTTATCCCTTTCGCGCCCAGCCCTTGCGCGCTGAGGGTGGATCAGCCTATTTGACCTCCATGACCTACAATAATGTTTTTGATATCATCAAATATCTGCCAATTCGATTCATCTATTTCACTTTTGGGCCGTTTCTGTGGGATGCCAAAGGGGCGTTTTTGCTGCTATCGGCGCTGGAAGGTCTACTGGTGCTCGCAGCAACCGTCGCCACACTTTTATATTTTCATCGTGTTTCAGACGGCGAAAATCAGAATTTAAAGCTTTTTTTGATCACCTTTTGTCTGATCGGCTTAGTCGCCAATTCTATCGTCGATTCCAATTTTGGCACATCTGTGCGACATCGCATGAATTACATCGTCTTTTTTTTCATTTTTGCCGCTGCCTATCTGCAGAATAAAAAATTCAGGGTGTTATGAAAAGCGACATGCTGTTTTCAATCATCATCGTGCATTGGAATACATTAGCCTTGACTACAAGATGTGTTGAATCTATTTACGAAAAAAACAAATCGAATTTTGAAATCATACTGGTGGACAACGGATCGACCGATGGCAGCGGGTTTCGCTTGCAGGAAAAATTTCCTCGCCTTGTTCTCATCAGGCACGAGCGCAGTCGCGGCTACGCTGCGGCAAATAATGATGGCATACGCAAAGCGCGCGGCGAGTTCATCCTGTTGATGAACAGTGACGCATTCATGAAAAGCCAAGATCCGTTGCCGCAGATCGAACGAACATTTCTCGACTATCCGGACGCGGGCATCATTGGCGGCCTCCTTTTATTCCCGGATGGAAAAGCTCAGGCGTGCGGCAGATCATTTTTGACTTTCAAGCAGCTGGTCAAACAACAACTCATGTTCTGCGCCACGTTCGCGCCGACGCATATTCCTGACCGGCCCGTCATCACTGACTATGTTGATGGGGCTTTCCTTGGCACGAAACGATCTGTCATCGACAAAATTGGCCTGCTGAACGAAGAGTATGACATGTATGCCGAAGATATGGACTGGTGTCTTCGCGCCTGGCGATGCGGCTATCAGGTGATGGTTCAGCCGCTCATTGAAATAACGCACCTCCGCGGCGGCACCAGTCGTTTTCGATTTGCTGATGTATTGTATCGCAATGCGATCAGTAACTGTCGTTTTATCCGGCGATTCCAAAGTGAACGGCATGCCAGGTTGAGCTATGATATTTTTTTGCTTGGCATGTTGATGCGGATTCCGCTCTCATGCTGGCGGCGATCACCTTTTATTAGAGACTATTTTCACGCTTTTTGGCGCTGTCTACGGATGCGCCGGAACTTGAATTCAGTTTTGCGATGCTCCGTATGAAGACAATTGGTTTGAATGCGCTGCTGCTGTCACCACGGGTCGGTGGAGTCGGCGTCTATATGCAAAATCTCATTGATCGCATGGATCAGGAAAAGCGCTCTGCCTGGCAGTTCAAAATATTCATGTCCGCGGACGAGCATGCTCGGTCGCCACTCGCCTATCGATCGAGCAAGTTTGTGCCTGTATCTATATATTCATCTTCGCCGATGCTGCGGCTTTGCAAAGAAAAATCCGGCTGGCAGGCTATTCTTGACAAGAATGCTATTGATCTCTTTCATTCGCCAATTTCCTATATTTCGCCTGGAGTGAGAATCCCATACCTGCTCACTGTTCATGATTTGCGCTTTGCGCATTATCCAGAGAGCTACAAGAAAATGCGCTGGCACTTTTTGCGCTATGCCATTCCGCGCTCCCTCGAACGAGCCGAGAAGATAATCGCTGTCTCCAATTTCACCAAAAATGATATGATTTCTTCTCTGGGCATCAATCCTGATAAGATCGTTGTGATTCATGAAGGCATCGACGCAAAGCTCTTTTCTCGCCATTATGATGATGAAGAGGCTGAGCAGATTCGCAAAAGGCTTGAATTGCCCGCGCGATATCTCTTCTCCGTCGGCCATCTGGAACCGCGAAAAAATTATGTTCGGCTGCTGCAAGCCTTTTCTATTCTAAAGCATACAGTCGCTGATCTGCCGGCGTTGGTGATTGTCGGCAAGAAAAACTGGCGGGCTGAACAGGTGAAAAAGGCGATTCGCCGATATCGATTGCAGAAGGAAGTGATGATGCTCGATTTTGTCGACGCTCATAGTCTGCCCTTCCTTTACCAGAATGCCGTCGCTTTCATTGCGCCCTCTGTCTTTGAGGGATTTGGTTTTACGCCGCTGGAGAGTATGGCTGCCGGCGTGCCAGTGGCTGCAGCGAACGCCTCGTCGTATCCGGAGATTTGCGGTGATGCGGCTCTCTATTTTGATCCATACAATCCTGATGATATGGCCGAAAAAATTCGCCAGCTCGTTGAGGATGAAAAACTTCGATGTCACGTGGTACAAAGCGGATTTGAGAACATAAAAAAATATAGGTGGGACTCGTGTGTCTCGCAGACCTTGAAATTGTATGAGCATTGTATCCAATCACTATGAGAAAAATTAAAGTACTAAATATCCAATCACGGATTTGCATCGGCGGGCCGGCGATTCAAATTGAGCTGGTTGCAAAATATCTCGACCGGTCTCGCTTCGACATGTGCTTTCTAGGCGGTTCCATTGAGAAAGGCGAAACCAGTCGTTTTCATGATATACAAAAGACGGGTGTGAAAATTGATTTGATCGAGACGATGCAGCGACGCTCGCATCCGCTCAACGATCTACTCTCGGTCTGGCACGTCTACTGGTATATTCGCAAGGAGAAACCTGATATCGTTCATACCCACACTGCAAAGGCCGGCGCTGTCGGACGCCTGGCAGCCTTCTTCGCCCGTACGCCGGTTATTCTGCACACGTTTCACGGCCACTCCTTTGAAAACTATTTTTCTCGCCCTCTCACGACATTTTTCATTCTCCTTGAAAGAATCCTCGCCAGAATCAGCACGAGGATTATCGCGATCAGCGAGCTGCAAAAGGCGGACTTGACCGAAAAGTATAAAATTGCCCGACCAGACCGTGTTGCTCTCGTGAAGATCGGCCTGGAGCTGGGACCGTACCTGGCCCGCGGGAAGACAAATGATCTGAAACAGAGTCTGGGACTGGCCGATGATGCGATACTTGTCGGAACGGTCGGACGCCTTGTTCCGATTAAAAACTTTGCAATGGCGCTGCGCGTTATGGCGAAGATAAGGATATCGAATCCGAGAGTCCATCTTTGCATCGCCGGCGATGGTCCCGAACGCGGGCGATTGGCGGAGCTTGCCAAAGAACTTGATCTGCATCAGGCCGTTCATATGCCCGGCTGGATTTTTAATATGCCATCATTCTACGCCGGCATCGATATTTTTATGCTCACATCACTCAATGAGGGCACCCCTGTTTCCATTCTCGAAGCCATGGCGTCGCGCTGCCCTGTGGTCGCGACCGCCGTCGGCGGCGTCCCGGACTTGATCAAGGACAAAGTAAATGGATATTGCTGCGCGAGCAATGATGTGACAGCCATGTCCAATCATATCAACTCCATCATCAAAAATCAAAAAATGGCAAGCGATCTCTGTGAGGCCGCGCGGCAATTTGTGATCCAGGAGTATTCGAAGGAAAAGTTCATCTCCGAGATTGAGGACCTTTATCACGGCCTCGTCTGCGAAAAGGTGGATGCAAAATGATGAGAATTCTCTTCTTGTCCCAAACAACCGCTGTCGGGGCTGCGAGCCGCATGCGCATTTACGCCTATCTCTCTCTGCTAAAACACGACAGCTTTGCTTACGATCTCGTCCCAGGGACAACCGAGTCACAGGATATCGCTTTTTTGCAGTCACCCACGCTGCTGATCAAAATCAGATGGTTTTTGAGCAAGGTCTTGCATCGGCTGCTCTGCCTCGCCCGAATTCGCTCCTATGATTGCGTCGTCCTGCAGCGCGAGACCCTCCCTTACTTTTTCCCTTTCACAGAGATTTTGTTGAGCACATTTGCGCGCAAGTTTGTGTTCGATTTTGACGATGCGATCTTTGTCTACCCGAAAAAAAAGACTGTATTGAAAAAACTGTTTATGGACAGAAAGCATGTCATTCGAATTTTACGGCGCTGTGACCGCGTCATCGTGAGCACAAATTATCTCAGGGAATTTTGTGTGAATTACGTCAAGGATGTTCGAGTCATACCCACCTGCGTCACATTGAGCGAGTTCAGCGAAATGAAGAAAGTGAAAGGGGAGGGAAAACTCATCATCGGCTGGATTGGCAGCTATTCCACTCGCGGATATCTCCTCCTTGTTGAAAACATATTGAGGAAACTGGCGCTCGAATATAATTTTCAATTCATTGTCATTGGCGCCGGCGAAGTCAGGTTTGACGGCATCGATATGTTGTGCAAAAAGTGGCACAAGGAATCTGAAGTTGACGATCTCTTGAGTTTTGATATCGGCATCATGCCTTTGCCTGACAATCCATGGACGCGCGGCAAGGCGGGCTACAAACTAATACAGTATATGGCCGCCGGAGTGCCGGCTGTTGCTTCCGCAGTTGGTGTGAATGTTGAAATCATTCAAGACGGCATCAGCGGTTACCTCGCCTCTGATGAAGAGGAATGGCTGAGCAAGCTGGGACATCTTTTGGCCGATTCCAGCCTGCGGCAGCGGTTCGCCGAGCAGGGCTGGCACATCGTCGAACAGCGCTACTCTACAGCGGGCAATCTTGACGCATGGGTGCAAGCGGTGTCGAAATTTGATGGTTGTAATCAATGTCGAAAATGAAAATTCTGCAGCTCACGAACTTGAGCGACATCGGCGGCGCCGAAAAAATGGTCTTGAATCTGGTCACGCATATCGATCGCGCCAAGTTCGATGTAGCAGTGGCCAGCCTGGACGGACGTGGCGCCCTGGCTCAGCGAGTTCGTTCTCTTGGTCTATCGTATATTGACCTGCAAGTCCGCCATCCCTTCCGATTTCTGAGAACAGCGCCATGGTTACTGCGAGAAAACAGATTTGCTCTCATTCAGACGCACGGCGCGCGCGCCGAATTTGTGGGTGCTTGGCTTGCCAAAATGGCCGGCGTCGGTCACGTGATCTCCACAATTCACGATGTCTACGGGATGGAGCATCGCTGCAAAGCTCTGCTGACTCGCGCGACTGCTCATAGAATAAAGAGATGGGTGGCGGTGACGCCGGTGATCAAGGAAATGGCGCTAAGCCAATTTCATCTGCCAGGAAAAAGTATTACACTCATTGAAAACGGCATTCCCTTCAATGACAGCGAACGTGCTGGAAACGTCGAGGACATTAGGCAAACATATCAGATTCCTGAACAGGTCTCTATCATCTTGTCTGTCGCGAACCTGCGGCCGATCAAGGGGCACCAGCATATTTTGCGCGCGATAAAACTCTTTGACGTGGAGACCCGACGCAAATTGAAATTTATGTTTGTCGGCGACGATCAATCCCACGGTGTCTATCAAAGGATGGCACGTGAATTGGGCGTTGCTGATCAGGTGATTTTTGTCGGTTTTGTCGATGATGTACGCCCCTTTCTCGCTGCGGCGGACATTTTTCTTCTTACGTCTGAATCCGAGGGGCTGCCTCTCTCATTGCTGGAAGCGATGGCTGCGCGACTGCCGGTCGTTGCTTCGCGCGTGGGGGGAATCCCGTTTGCAGTTCGGCATAACGATTCCGGCCTGCTGATCCCGCCCGGTTCGCCTGAATCCATACATCAGTCGATTTTAGAGCTGGTGACCAACCGCCGGCTATGCGAAAAAATAGCGCTGAACGCACAGCAGACGGCAATGAGCAGGTTTTCTGTTGCGAGGATGGTCAAAGACTATGAGGCGATTTACGAATCAATTCACAATACATGAAATGAATACCCTGTTGCCACATGATGACGCTTTCATCCGGATTGAAGAAATCAATTCCGGATCACGGCGCATTCAGGTTGAGATGAAAGATCTCTCAATTTTCTCACCGCGAAGACAATGGATAACGCGATATCCACTCGACCTCATCGAGGCTGTGCTGAAAGTAAAAGGCCCGGCATATCTCTGCGACGAGATTGCGCGTGATGAGGATCCAACTTATGTGGAAAGCGACATACGTGCTTCGCTCTTCAGCTATGTTCCGAAAAGCCACATGGATGGCAAGCGACTCCTCGATTTCGGCTGTGGTGCAGGTGCGTCGACTATGATTATGAGTCGTATATTACCGAACTGCCATGTCTACGCTGTCGAGCTAGAAGAAAGATCACTTGCTCTGGCGCGACGTCGCGCGGCATACTACCATTGCGAAAACCTCGTGATGCTGCGATCACCGGCGCCCGACCGGTTGCCAGATCAAATCCAGCAGGTTGATTATATTCTACTCTCGGCCGTCTATGAACACCTGCTTCCAAACGAAAGGCAGAGCCTTCTCCTTCAGATGTGGCAGCATTTGGCGCCAGAAGGGATACTGTTCATCAATCAGACACCGGACCGTCGCTTCCCCGTAGAGACGCACACGACAGGACTGCCATTTATCAATTACCTCCCCAAATTCATCGCCGGCCCATTGGCTCGCACCTTTTCAAAAAGAGGTTTACACGGCGCCTCTTGGGCCTCTCTGTTGCGGCAGGGCATTCGTGGCGCCACACCGACGGAGATAATGCGATTTCTTTTTGACTCGGATTCTTCTCCGGTTCTTCTCAGCCCCGCGGCAGAAGGGGTGCAGCGACAGAGTGACATCTGGTATCGCTCTGCAAGGGTACGCCTGAGCGAGCGATATACTGGTCTGCAAAAGCAGATTGTTCTGGCATTGATGTCATGTATCACTTTATCAGGCGTGCCTGTCGCGCCCTACATTTCATTGGCGATAAGAAAAAGCAGTACCTAGCTGGTCCAGTAGCGGTTGTCCTGCCGTGATGTCGATGGGCATATCTGGGAGGTCTGCACCATGGACGAGGTTGCGATACCAAAGAACGGATCAGCAGGCGGCTGAAATGTGATAAAAAACTGTACAATAAGCGAAAATATGCTTATATTCACTGTCAAAAAAACGCCTGCACGGGGATGATTCAGTGTCATCTGATTGTTTTCCAATAGTTTGAGTCTCATATCATGTAGAAGAATCTGTTCCTTTGTGAGACTTTATATCCGCGTCGTACAGATTTTCACCGTGTGGCGCCTGCACGACAGGATGATGTGTGAGTTGGTACAATTTTTGTAATTCAACCGAAAATTAGACGAAACTGGCGGAAGGAGTAGCGCCACCACGCT
>RQOI01000375.1 GCA_003854995.1 Candidatus Zhuqueibacterota bacterium | reverse complement strand
GAGCCGCATTTTGACAAGGTGGACATCAGTGAGACGGATATGATCGGTCTCACCAGTTTTACGTTGTATGTGTGGGAGAATCTCTATCAGAACGATGATGAGAAAGTGTGGAGTTTCAATCTTCCCGGCTTGTTCGACCGGGAGCTGCTCAACGCCAACATCGAATTGATGTACGGCTCGGGCTATTTCCCGCTCAAGGCCGGCACAATAGAACGGTTCTCCATGGGGACGCTCTGCGGCATCAGCAGGGAAGACTATCTTGAAAACGTCAAATGGTTCTCCGAAGCCTATACCGAGAACTATAATTTTTCCAAGGCGCCCAATATCCCCAATGTCGTCGCCATAGCGGGCGACAAAAAAGTCACCCTGATGTGGGATACATTTGCCGAAGAGTCCGAGGATCCGATCACCGGCTTTGATTTCGAGGGCTACAAGATCTATCGGTCGACCGATCCGGGCTGGAATGACGCCAAACCGATAACCGATGGCCAGGGCATCACCCAGTATCGCCAGGCGATCGCGCAATTTGATCTGGATAATGAATATTCCGGCTTTCATCCTGTTTCGATCAAGGGCCTCAAATTCCATCTGGGAAATAACAGCGGCATTGTCCACACATGGACCGATTCGACAGCGGTGAATGGCCAGACCTACTATTACGCCGTCACCTCTTACGATCGCGGCTCCATCGAAGGCGGCATAGCACCGACCGAATGCACCAAGTTCATCACCCTGGATCTGGGCGGACAGGTTGAGGACAAAGGTCCCAACGTCGTTGTCGCTCGTCCGGAAGCGCCGGCAAACGGCTTTGTCGATGCCTCCCTCGGCGATGCGATCGTGATTGCCGGCGGTGACAACCAGGGCAAAATCGGCTATTCGATCATCAATCCGATGGAGATCATCGATGGGCGACGCTATCGCGTCAGCTTTGAAGACACCGTCATCACCGGCACAGCGACGAACGGTTTTTCGACGACAATGGCGACGAAGAACATCACTCTGGTCAACATTACAGATCCGAGCAACCCGGACACGCTGCTGAACCGTGATGCAAACATTCGGTCAGATCAGGCGCTGCCCATTCAGGATGGATTCCAGCTCAAACTGGTCAATCCCAACGAAATGACGCTGAACGCCGACAGCTCGCTGTGGAGCGATGACCGCATCTATGCCTTTACCATCGATCGTTTTCGTTACAGCCGCACTGAAGGCGTGCCGATGCCGAACAATTACCGCATCGATTTCGCGGACATTGGCGTCGACACCAGCGCTGAGCTGGCCGTTTCTACGACTCGAACGCTGCCGGCCATGCCAGTCAATTTCACGGTGACAAACACCATCACAAATAAAAAGATCGATTTCGCCATCTGGGAGCGCGATGTCCTGTCTGGCGAGGAGGGCATCTTCACCGCATTTACGGACGGCAGCCGCTCGGATGAGATCATTTTCCTCGAACGAAATGCCGATGACTCTCTCGTGATCACGTGGAACTTTGCCATCCTCAACACCGAGAGCGCTGACACGACAAAGATGAATCCAAAGATGGGCGATTTTGTCCTCATCAGGATGAACAAACCGTTCCTGGCGAACGACGTCTATGAATTCACCACTGTGGGTCAGCAAATTGATCCGGCGCTTTATGATCTCGAGCGCATCAGGGTGGTGCCGAATCCCTATGTGGTCTCCAATTCATGGGAGCCGATCAATCCCTACTCGAACGGCCGCGGGCCGCGCGAGCTGCATTTCACCCATCTGCCACCCGCCTGCACCATCCGGATTTTCAATATTCGCGGTCAGCTCGTCAGCGAGCTGGAGCACAATAATGCCGAAAATATCACGGATGGCACGTTCGTATGGAATATGCAATCGAAGGATGCACTGGATATCGCCTACGGCGTCTATATCTATCACGTTGACGCCGGCGAAGCAGGTGTGAAAATCGGCAAGTTCGCAGTGATCAAATGATTTTTTGCAGAGGATGAATGGCGACAAGCCGTCGCCATTCATTCTGATCTCAGTTGAAAGCGCTAACTTGAAAAGATATTCTCCACCCGAAAACGGCATTTTAAAATTTTTTAGTTGCTATAATCAGATTTTTTTCTAGCTTTATGCCATTGTGAAATGTTCTTTAACTATATCTTCTCCGGCATGCTTCATTTTAAATCAGACAAGCAGCATATTTCATTCATTTTTGTCGGAAAATGAGAAAATTCAGAAAATAATTCATTGGGAGCTCACAACATGAAGCGACAGTTGATACGTCTTGTTCTCATGGTCTGTTTTTTTCTTGGAGTCACGAGTTGGCTCTATGGAGGAACCACAGGCAAGATAGCGGGCAAAGTTTTTGATGCGGAGACGAATGAGCCTCTGCCAGGCGTCAATGTCACCATAGCCGGTACGACAATGGGGGACGCGACGGATCTGGAGGGCGACTATCAGGTCATCAACCTGCCACCAGGCGTTTATACCATGGTGGTATCGATGATGGGCTATACGACGCAGCGGATCGAGGGGCTGCAGGTCAACATTGACTTGACGACGACGCGCAATGTGCGGTTGAATACGACGGTTTTGGAGGCTGGGGAGGAAGTGACAGTCGTCGCGGAGCGACCGGTCGTGCAGATGGACATGACCGGTTCTATGTCGACGGTTGTCGCTGAAGAGATTCGAGTGTTGCCGGCGCAGAGCACAAACTATCTGGTGGGTTTGACGGCCGGCGTTGTGGATGCGGGTGGCATTCACATCCGTGGTGGTCGTTCGAGCGAAGTAGCATACTGGGTGGACGGCGTGGCGACGACGGATGCATTCACCAACAGCTCCACCGCTGCTATCGAGAATTCGGCGGTCGAGGAGCTGCAGGTCATTTCCGGTACCTTCAACGCCGAATATGGTCAGGCGATGTCGGGCATCATCAATATCATCACCAAAGATGGCGGCTCGCAATATCATGGTGAGGTCAAGGGCTATGTGGGAGATTATGTGAGCGCGGATGATGAGTATGCGGTTTTGACAAGGGTATGGGCCGAGACGGATCCGGAGACGAATGAGATCAAGGCCAAGTCAGAGGCAGAAGATCCCTTGACACAGTTCAATCCAACCTACAATCTCGAAGGCAGTTTGAACGGTCCGGTTCCCGGCTTTGGCGACAAACTGTCATTCTTTTTGAATGGTCGCTATTATCAGCAGGAGGGGTATTTGTATGGACGCGAGTGGTTTTTGCCGTCCGGATTGCCGGGGGACAGCTCGCTGGTGCCGATGCAGGAAAGCAATCGTTGGACCGGCCTCGGCAAGCTGACATGGGCGATCTCGCCGAGCATTAAATTGCGTTACAGTATCAATGCGACTGAAAGTTCTAGTCCGCGTTATTTTAGCCGTTACGACAAGTTTGTGCCCGGCGGTCTATCAAAGAGCATGGGCAACACGACGACGCATTTGTTATCGTTGAACCAGGTCCTATCCAACAGCACGTTTTATGAATTGAAGGTGAATCGGATGTCGACGCACAGCGAGAGCTATTTGTACGATGATCCGAATGTGATACCGAACTGGCTGGTGCGGGTGCCTGCCGATTCGACGCATGACGTGTATACGTTCAGTCCTGCAGAGAATTCTGCTCTGTTCGACAGTTTGAAGCAATACGGCATACAATACAACTGGGTCGTCGATCCGAATCAGCCGGTGGGGTATGTTTCCGGCGATTCGTCCAACTCGCCGATCGCCTATAGCTATGCGCGCGCCGGCAATGATCTCGGCCGCAACTTCAGGAGCTCTGCCTACTGGATCGCCAAGTTTGATTTGACCAGTCAGTTGAACGACGTCCATCAGATCAAGGGTGGCGCGGAGGTGCGCCTGCATGAGCTTGATCTGGACAACTATACCTTGCGCGCGGCGCAGGACTCGAACGGCACCGACATTGTGCCGTTTCAACCGATCATCCCGATTGAAGAAAATCTCTATCGAACTGTTTATGACGAACCGCGGCGGCCGGCAGAGCTGAGTGTTTACGTTCAGGACAAGATCGAGCTGCGGGATATCATCATGAACCTCGGTCTGCGTTTTGACTATTTCAATTCCAATTATTATGTGCCGGTCGATCCCATGGATCCGAGCATCTACACGCCGATGAAGGCGGAGAACAAATATATCAATCCGGGAGCGGCGCCGGAGGATCTGGTGGAATACACGCCGGAACAGCGCAAGGATTTCATGTGGACAAAGTCGGAGGCCAAGACGCAGATCAGCCCGCGCGTCGGCATCGCCTATCCGATAACGGACAAGGGAGTGATCCACTTTTCATACGGACATTTCTTCCAGATACCCGATTTTCAATATCTCTATGCGGCGCCGGGTTTCAAGTTGAACACCGGTGGCGGAAACACTATCTTTGGCAATGCCAATATCGAGCCGCAGCGGACGACGCAGTATGAGATCGGCTTGCAGCAGGAGCTTGGCCCGGGGCTGGGCATTGACGTGACGCTGTTCTATCGTGACATTCGTGACTGGGTCGACACCGGTCCGCTGAAAAGGACGGTGCGCGATGTGGTGGCCTATTCGACCTATATAAACAGGGCTTATGCCAACGTTCGCGGCATCACCTTCCGCGGTGAACAGCGTTTCACCAATCTGTTTTCAGCCAAGGTCGACTATTCATTTCAGATCGCCGAAGGCACCTATTCCAATCCGACGGATGCTTATAACGCGGAATTGGCCCAGAATGAGCCCCGGCGCAACCTGATTCCATTGAACTGGGATCAGAACCACACGTTGAATTTTCAGCTCATGTTCCGCCCGCAGACATGGACAATGTCATTAGTTGGTCGTTTCAACACCGGTCTGCCCTACACGCCGAGCTTTGCGAAAGGCGCCTTTGTCGGCGGCGTTGGTGTGTCCGCTTTGCCGGAGAACAGCGCAAGACGTCCGGACATATACCAGGCCGATCTGTACGTCACGAAACGTTTTCCGCTCGGCAAAGCCAATATCATGCTTTTTGCCTATGTCTATAATCTGTTTGATAATCGTATGGCCACCAATGTGTTTTCGGACACAGGTTCGCCGGAATACACCACAGATCCTGATCCTGATGAAGTCCTTTATAATCCGATCAGAATTGGGACGGTTGAGGATTATTACAAGAGACCGGAATGGTACATTGCGCCGCGCCAGGTTCAACTTGGCCTGAGCCTCGGATTCTAAGGGAAGGAGATTCATATAATGAATAGATTCATTGCAATACTTTTTGCATTTTTGTTCAGTGTACCGGCAGCGGTGCTGAGCCAGACCACCATCGATGAGCTGCACGGCGACGAGCTTTACAGTTACAGAAACTGGCATTCTGGCAACCAGTTTCGGACGACCGTTTATAATGACGGCTTTGTCGGCCATCGAAACAGCATTCACCCGGATGATATCGGCGAGTGGCCGATCAACTCGGGCCATAACTATGTCAACCTGATCACCTACTTCCTTCTCGCCGAGGTCAAGGATACGAACGGCATCATCACGCACATTTCCTCGGAATCCAATGGCATTCATACGGGCGGCACCGGCGATTCTTCCGGCGACACCCGCGAAGACGGCAGCTGGCAGACAAACGCACCGCTGCCAGGATTTGCCAATCCCGAGTTTCAGCGCATCGCCATGAGTCATCAGGAGGAGTCGTGGCCGGTGACCTGGCCGGATAAATTTGAGGATGCCATTGATCCGGGCTGGCCCGGCGCGTGGAACGGCTATTTCGGCAAGGACATCTTGAATGCCGATCAGGAGAGCTATTATCTGTTTGATGACTATCAGAACGATGAATTTTCATTTTTCCCGGACAGCAACGACGTGAACCGCCGCGGTCTGGGATTGCGCGGCACGGTGCGCGGTTTTCAGTGGTCCAATGTGCTGGTCGAAGACGTGCTCTTTCAGCTGGTGGACATCAAGAATATCGGCACCTATAACCATTCCAAGATGATTTTCGGCATCGTCTCCGGTCCCGTGTTTGGACGCAGTGTGCAGGGCGGCGGTGACGGCTCGGATGATTGCGCACAATTTGATCTGCAGCGGAAACTCGGCTGGCACTTTGATGGTGACGATATCGGCGACACCGGCTGGACGCCGGTCGGCTGCCAGGGTTTCTCCTATTTTGAGAGCCCGGGCAATCCGTACGACGGCATAGATGATGATGATGATGCCCTGGGTGGCCCCGGCAAAGTGATCACGGAAGAGCTGTTCGCCCCGCGCGTGATCAACGTCGGCGATCCCATTGTTCTCATCAACTATACCACTTTCGAGCGGACCGTCACCACCATGCCGGCCGCAGGTGTGGACATTGTCTACTTGGAGAACGTTTATCATTATAACGCCGGCGATGTGTTTGAGGAAATTGAAAGCAATCTGATCGATGATAATCTGAACGGCATCATCGATGAGAGCAACGGTTATTCATACGGCACGGAGCCAAATTTAGTAAAGAATTATCTCTTTGTCGGCCGCAAGTATATAGACTATTTTACCGACGATGGCAAGGACAATCTACTCATCGATGAACGCCGCGATGACGGCATCGACAATAACAACGACTGGAATGCGGCCAGCGACGATGTCGGTCTGGACGGCGTCGCCAACACCGGTGATTTTGGCGAGGGCGACGGGCGACCGACGTCCGGCTGGCAGCCGGCAGGCGCGATACCGGGCTTGACCGGAGCGCCGAACAAGTACGGTCTGTACGACACCTATTTGCCCGGCGAACCGCGCGTGGACAAGACCGATATCAATGAATCCGACATGATCGGCTTGACTGCCTTTAACATCTATATTTGGAACAATCCAACCTTCACCGATGATGAAGGAATGTGGAATGGCTTCACCCCCGGCTTGTTGAATGATTACGGCCAGCTTTCAGATACGGACCTGATGCTGGGATCAGGATATTTCCCACTGTCTACCGGCAACATTGAGCGATTCTCGCTCGGCATCATGTTTGGCATCAATCAAGATGATTTGTTCACCAACAATGATTACGCGAAAAAGACGTATGAGGAGAACTATAATTTTGCCAAGGCGCCTATCATCCCGACGTTAGAGCTGATACCCGGCGACAACATGGTGACGTTGATCTGGGACGATGCAGCGGAGTATTCGGCCGATCCGATCTCGGGGCTCGATTTTGAGGGATACCGGATCTATCGGTCGACCGACCCGGGCTGGAACGATATGCTGCCGATCACGGACGGGCAAGGGACAACCGCCTATCGCAAGCCGCTGGCGCAGTTTGATCTGGCGGACGGCGAGACCGGCTACCATCCGATTCATGTGCGTGGAGTAGAGTTTTATCTTGGCAATGATACAGGGATTGTCCATTCGTTTGTCGACAGCACGGCGCGCAATGGCCAGACCTATTATTATGCGGTGACGGCCTACGACCGCGGCGATGCGGCGCTGGGAATCGCTCCATCGGAATGCTCGAAATACATTGCCGTCGCCCTGGACGGCTCAGTCGAGAGGGGGCGGAACGTGGGCATAGCCAAGCCTGAGGCGCCGGTGTTGGGATTCAAGGAGGCGAACATCGCGCAGCTGACCCTGGTGGACGGCGGGACGGCGACGGGTGCGGTGGGCTACGAGATCGTGAATCCGACGCTGATAAAGGAAAATGTAACCTACCAGGTCGTCTTTGAGGACTCGGTGGTGTCGAACGATGCGGGTCGACAGGTGATGGGGACGAAGAATTTCAGTTTGCTCAATGCGCAGACCGGACAAGTGCTGATCGACAAGAGCACGAGTCTGGCGCGGGATGTGGAGCATCCGATTACGGATGGATTTGTGATCAAGCTGATCAATGCCAGTGCGCTGGACGTGTGGGCGGATAGCAGTTATTGGATGAACGGCAGCGATGACAGCCTGCTGCACACCTATACATTTCAGCCCTATCGCTACAGCCGGACCAACGGGACCGGTTTGGCGCACGATTACCTGATCGAGTTTGGCGAGGTGGGCGTCGGGATGTCGACCGAGTTTGTGGCGTCAGCAACGCGCATCTATCCGGTGAAGGAGACGAATTTCACGGTGACGAATCTGACGACCGGCGAGCCGGTAGCCTATGGCTTTAACGATCAGGATTTCGTGGCTGGAGAGGAAGGCAAATTTACCGCGTTCACGGATCGTAGCCGGACGGATGAGATCATTCTGATGGAGCCGAACGCGCAGGATTCGCTGATCGTGACCTGGGCGCTGACATTGACGGCGCCGACGGACGGACTGGATTCGTTGTACCGGAATGCAAAGGCCGGGGACAAGTTGCAGATCAAAACGACCAAGCCATTTTTATCGAACGATGTCTACGAGTTCACCACTGCGGCGCGACAAGTGGATGTGGAAATGGCAAAGGCGCAGATGGATCTGATCAAGGTCGTGCCGAATCCGTACGTGGTGTCGAATTCATGGGAGCCGCTGAATCCCTATACGACCGGTCGCGGACCGCGGGAACTGCATTTCATCCATTTGCCGCAAAAGTGCACGATACGCATATTCAGTATACGAGGCCAGCTGGTGCAGGAGATAGAGCATAATTCAGCAGACATATCGGACGGCACCTATGTGTGGAACATGCTGACAAAAGACCTTTTGGATATAGCCTACGGCATCTATATATATCATGTCGATGCAGGTGAGTTGGGCGAAAAGACAGGCAAGTTTGCAATTGTGAAATAAAGACGGCAGGGAACCGGAGATCCGTTGAGCCGGAGATCCGGTTCCCGGTATACCAAATAAAGGAGAGTTGCGATGAAAAAGATAGTCCTGGTACTGATGATCCTTTGCATGACGTCATTTCTGTTTTCCCAGGAAGTGACAAAAGTGGGTACGACGGCGGCGGGATTTTTGAACATTGACATCGGGGCGCGGGCGATCGGCATGGGTGGAGCGTATGTGTCGGTGGCGGACGACATCATGTCGATGTACTGGAACGCGGCGGGTATGGCGCGGGTGGACGGATCAGAGGCGACGTTCACGTACAACCGGTGGTTGGCGGACATCAGCTACAATTAT
>RQOI01000037.1 GCA_003854995.1 Candidatus Zhuqueibacterota bacterium | reverse complement strand
TGGACGAAATACCAATTGCCCAATCCGGTGGGCTCTTATCGCCGCGAATTCGCCATTCCGGACGACTGGGACGGCAGACAGATATTCCTGCACTTTGCCGGTGTGCAGAGCGCCATGACTGTCTGGGTGAACGGGGAAAAGGTCGGCTACAGCCAGGAGTCCATGACGCCGGCCGAGTTCAATATCACCCGCTATATCAAGCCCGGGACAAATGTGCTCGCGGTCGAGGTCTATCGCTGGAGTGATGGCAGCTATCTCGAGGACCAGGATTTCTGGCGTCTGAGCGGCATCTATCGGGATGTCTACGTCTACGCGACCCCCGAGCTGCATATCCGCGATTTCTGGGTGCGGTCGCAATTGACGGATTTTTCATCGGCCAAACTGTTGTTGAACGCCAAGATAAAAAATAACGATGTTGAGGCATCGAAAGCGGCTGCGCTCAGACTCTATCTCATCCGCGATGACGTTGCCGGGACGCCAATTCTTGAGCAGCAGATTCAGAGCATCCCCGCCGGCTTAGAGATCGCGCTCGATCTGACCGCTGTCGTCGATCGTCCGGCGCTGTGGTCCACTGAGATCCCCAACCTCTATACGGTCATACTTGAGCTGCTGGATGCAAATGGCGTGGTCACAGAAGTGTTGAGCACGCCCTTTGGTTTTCGTCGTGTCGAAATCAAGGACGCGCAGCTGTGGGTGAACGGCCGCTGCGTGCTGCTCAAGGGCGCAAATCGCCACGAGATCGACCCCTTTGCCGGCCGCGCCGTGTCGCTCGAACGCATGCTCCAGGACATCACCCTGATGAAGCAGTTCAACTGCAACGTCGTGCGCACGAGCCACTATCCGAATCATCCGCACTGGTAGAAACTGTGCGATCGCTATGGCCTGTACGTCATCGATGAGGCCAACATCGAATCGCACGGCTACGGCTATGGCAAGGAATCGCTCGCCAGGCCGCCGGAATGGCAGGCCGCGCACGTCGATCGCATGGTGCGCATGGTGGAGCGCGACAAGAATCACCCCAGCATCATCATCTGGTCCATGGGCAACGAGGCCGGCGCCGGGCCGAACTTTGAGGCGTGCTACGCGGCGGCCAAGGCGATCGATCCGACGCGTCCGATTCACTACGAGCGCCAGAACGAGATCGCCGACATCGAATCGGTCATGTATCCGTCGGTCGAGTGGCTGGAGGAACAGGGACGCAAAAAATCGGCCAAACCCTTTTTCATGTGCGAATACGCGCACGCCATGGGCAATGCGGTCGGCAATCTGCAGGAATATTGGGACGTGATCGAAAAATACCCGCGCCTCATCGGCGGCTGCGTCTGGGACTGGGTGGATCAGGGTCTGGCCAAACCGATTCCCGGCCAGCCTGACAAATTCTTCTTCGCCTATGGCGGCGATTTTGGCGATTTTCCCACTGATTACAATTTTTGCATCAACGGCCTGACGACGCCGGATCGACGGGTGACGGCCAAGTTGATGGAGGTGAAAAAGGTCTATCAATACATCGACATCAAATGGGTCGACGGATCGAATGATAAAGTGCAGATCAAAAACAAATTTCAGTTCCACAACCTGAGTGAATTCGACGCCTCCTGGTCATTGTCGGAGGACGGCGCGATCATCCAGTCCGGCGTCCTGGCGCCCGTGGATCTCGAGCCGGGCCAGTCCACTGCCATCGACATCCCGTACGCCCAGCTGCGGGTCACTCCCGGCGCCGTCTATTTTCTGCGCCTCGAGTTCGCCCTGCGCGCGGACGAGTTGTGGGCGAAACGCGGCCACATCATCGCCTGGGAGCAGATGAGTCTGCCGTTCGCGGCCACGGCCGCACCGATGGCGACAGCATCCTCTCCCCTGCTCGTCGATGAGTCGGGCGATGACGTCCAGATCAGCGGCAAAGGATTCGACCTCGCCTTTGACAAAAAACAGGGGACCATCACCCGCCTCGTCTATGATAATCAAGAGGTGATCGCATCAGATGCCTTTGTCAGCCGCATCCGCCGAGGCCGGCGCAGGCCCGAGATGGTCGCGCACGGCAACGGCCCGCTGCCCAATTTCTTCCGCGCGCCGGTCGACAACGATCTCCAGTTCGG
>RQOI01000374.1 GCA_003854995.1 Candidatus Zhuqueibacterota bacterium | reverse complement strand
TTCTCTGGCGCCAACTGAATCAACGAACGAATTTCCATTCCATCCCAGATCCCAAATGCCATTTGGCTCACCAAAGGCACTATTTTCTATGAGGTAAAGGTTGAGCTTGCGCCGATGCGTCGGATCTCGCATATCAAAAGCAGCCAGAGGCATGCGCGCAGTGCCTTCAAAATAATCACCGTCACCGCGAATTTCGCCATATCCTTCGCTCCAATAGCCGTCACGGGTGACCGATGCCATATCCTGGAAATCAATTCTCAATGGGAAATAGCGCCACGGTTCAGCGATAGACCAGCCCGAAAGACATAGACCCTCACTGCACTGCTGCTTGTCGAATAATCGCTGGGAACATAGGTGATGGTTTTCGGCAGGAGCTCGTTGGTCTTCACTTTTTGCCCGGCTGCGGCAAATGGATGATAGACGAACGCCTGCAGCAAAAAAGTATATTCTCTGCCAAATTGAAAAGGAGTATGATCCCATGCATCATTTTCCACGGATACTCGAGTGTCCAGGCCGTTTTCTTCGCCCTCGTATACAATCGTCTCCACACCATCGATCACATCGATCATAGTGGTAATGCCATCTATTTCATCATATGACGCAATCGCACGTCTCTCGCCGTTTGGATCGAGTTGCCATACCTTGTATCCCAGTACATGTGACGAGACATTCTGATACTGTTTTTTGACATCATTCCAAGACAGTTCTATTCCCCTTTCATCTGAATGTGCATAGAGCTCGACAATCGGCTCTGAAAATAAGGCCGGCTTGAAAAGAAAAGGGGCAAATTGCTGTAATAGTCGACAGCTGTTTTTCATGTCAATGATTGAGGTCAGATTGGTCTCGCCATTGCCGATGACCTTGGCCGCTAAAATCGTCTGCTTTTCGCCGGCAGAAAGGGAAAAGGAGCCGCATCCCAGCAAAAAGCGCCGGTCGGCCGGAAAATCATCCACGAATCCTATGCCGGTGACAGGATCACCATCGTACATAAATCTGCTCGGTTTGCCATCGTTATCAACATAGCTCGTGCCATCCGACATGAATCCTTTTAGAAAATTATAAGCTTCGCTCACATAGTCGGGATCGCCCCAGGGGGCTGGGGCAGCACCCCAGAAAAAGACAAAAGATGTCATTGGCAACGGCGCATCGTTCACAAGTGGCCCCTTGAGCAGCTGAAAACCGATGCAAGGCGGTGATCCGAGATAGCTTTTATCAGCAGAGAGGCCATTGTAGCAGTAACCGACATTCAGCTCGCGATCGCAACCAACTAAATCATCTGCAGCATCGCCGACGTCGGGATCATCCCAAAAGCCGACAAAACAGGAATCGTAATCAACATTCGATTTATTGTTGAGCTCCCATTGATAGAACAAGACATCGGAGAGCGGTCCCATATTAGCAAAGCCAAAGGCGAGAACACGAGCTTCGATACCGAGCGGTTTTGTTTCAAAAAGAATCGCATGTTGCGCCGTATCCGCATCGTTCATCACCCACCATAGCGTCTGATCGCCGACAAGTTGAGGTATTTTGCGTCCTCTCGCATCAAGGCTATCGCTGCCATCTTTACTTTGTAACGCTGGTGCGCCAAGGTCAAACGGCCAATCATCCCAATCGCCCGTGCCATCACTGTTGATTTTATAAATGCGGAA
>RQOI01000373.1 GCA_003854995.1 Candidatus Zhuqueibacterota bacterium | reverse complement strand
CCTTGACGGTAAAATCTTCGCGTCGTCCATCCCGGACAAGTATAACGGTGTATCCGTTGCCGACCGTCAGTATGTCAAGGACGCTCTCGCCGGCCAGAAAAATGCCAAGTATGCCGGCGTCAACAAAGTGACGCAGAAGCTGTTCATGCCCGTGGCGGTGCCCGTCTATTCACGGGAAGGGAAGATTGTCGGCGTTACATCCAACATCATCGATATCAGCTTTCTCGATGATGTCATCAAGGATGAGAAAGTCGGAACATCCGGGTATGCCTATGTGGTCGATAAAGACGGCTACTTCGTGAGTCATCCCAAAAAGGAACTGGTGCTGAAGCAGAGCATCTCGAAGCTCAGCGGAATGGAAGACGTATCGAACAAGATGACGTCGGGACAGCAGGGTGTCGCGCAATATGTTTTTGATGGTGAGGAAAAAGTGTGCGGGTATGCCCCTGTAACCCTGTCCGGCTGGAGTGTCGGATTAGGTGTCACGAAGGCTGAGCTTTTTGCCTCTGCAAGAAGTCTTCGAAATATCATCCTGACAATCGGGCTCCTTTTCGTTGTCGCCTCTGTCGTAATTTATTATTTCTTCGCGCGGAGTATCTCGGCAGCGATCAACCGGGCGGTTGCGGCGCTGATAGAAAGTTCCGATCAGATCGCGTCGGCGTCCACCCAGGTGTCGTCGGCAAGCCAGCAGCTTGCCGAAGGAGCGGGCGAGCAGGCGTCGTCCATCGAGGAGACGTCATCATCACTGGAAGAACTCGCATCGATGACCAGGCAAAATGCCGATAACGCCCAGCAGGCGGACAGCCTCGTGCAGGAAGCAAGGGAAATCGTCAATGACGTGAGCGCGAAGCTCGATCAGATGACCACGGCAATCAAGGATATCGATAAAAATTCGAGTGAGACGCAGAAAATTATTAAAACAATTGACGAGATCGCCTTTCAAACCAATCTTCTCGCACTGAACGCCGCCGTCGAGGCCGCACGGGCGGGAGAAGCAGGCGCGGGTTTTGCAGTGGTTGCTGAAGAGGTGAGAAACCTCGCACAGAGGTCGGCGGAGGCCGCCAAGAATACAAACGACCTTATCGGCAATACCGTGAAGTCGGTCAAAGAAGGGGCCCGGCTGTGCGGCGACACGAATGATGCATTCAGGAAGAATGCCGAGGTGGCCGGCAAGACGAACGAACTGGTCAGCGAAATCGCGGCGGCGTCACAGGAACAGGCCCAGGGCATCGAACAGATTAATAACGCCATCACCGAAATGGAGCGTGTGACCCAGCAGAACGCGGCGAATGCCGAGGAAAGCGCCGCCGCTTCCGAGGAAATGAACGCCCAGGCGGAAGGGTTGCGGTCCATTGTGACTGAATTATCTGACCTGGTGGGCGG
>RQOI01000372.1 GCA_003854995.1 Candidatus Zhuqueibacterota bacterium | reverse complement strand
TTGACGAACGCCATTCTCGAATTTCCGCTCTCCATCACCACGCCCAGACCGCAAACGACGCGCCATCGCATCCTCGGCATTCACTCGGAGGAAAATGCGCAGATCATCTTCCTCGACACACCGGGGCTCATCGATCCTGCCTATAAATTGCAGGAGTGGATGATGAAAGCGGCCAAGTCGGCGTTCAAAGATGCTGACATCATTCTGTTCCTCGTCGAGGCTTCTACACAGCCGAAATCGAGAGATCTTGAGATTTTGGGGATGGTGAAAACCGTCGGCGTTCCGACGATCCTCGTCATCAATAAAATCGATCTCGTTGACAAAGCAAGCCTTCTCCCTCTCATCGATGCTTATCGCGCAGCATTCGATTTCATTGACATCATACCGCTCTCCGCACGCACCGGAGAAAATATCGACGATCTAAAGGAGGTCATTCGGAAAAATCTGCCGTTTGGCCCACCGCTTTTCCCGCAAGACATTGTCACCGACCACCCGGAACGATTTTTTGTCAGTGAACTGGTGCGCGAACAGATTTATCTCAACTTTGGTGACGAACTTCCTTTTTCAACCACGGTCGTCATCGACGAATTTATCGAGCGCCCTGGCCGCAAAGACTTTATCAAGGCTCGCATCATCGTCGAGCGCGAGTCGCAAAAAAAGATCATCATTGGCAAAAACGGCGCCGGCGTACGACAGATCGGCTTGAATGCCCGGCGCGAAATTGAAAAATTTTTGCGGCGCCCTGTCTATCTGGAACTGTTCGTCGCTGTCAGGGAAAAGTGGCGCAAAAAAGATCTGTTGCTGAAAGAATTTGGCTACGATGATCGCTCCATGTAGGATAACAAAAGCGGGGTGAACCGTGACAGCATCATTCTTTACATTACCACGAGGAAAGTTTCTTCGGCTCATTGTCTACATGACGTCCTTCATGGCATTCATGCTGTTCTTCTCCTGCTCCACCACCTCCCTGCAGCCGCGTCCTCCCTTGAGTCCCATCATTCGCGTCGGCATCATCCTCGATGCCGAGGAAATCAAGTTTCAGCCCGACAAAAAAATGACCATCACGCCCAAACAAGGCGGTGATCGATATCGCTCCGATCAGAATGAGGTATGGACAATCCGCATCAATCGGGCGAGCATCACCTCTTCGCCCTGGCGACTCTTGCTCGGCGATTTTGAAAAAAAAGCGGACGCCAAAAAGTCTACCAAAGAATTTCAGCAGAAAAACATACAAACCGACATCGCGCAGGAGGGCGACGAGCTGTGGTATGGCGGCAAGCTCATCTCTGGCTCATCGCGCTATCGGCTGTACGCAGCGCAAAAATTTGCCACCGAAGAGCAGGCGGCAGCGGCAAGGGAGGCGAACGCCGCCCTCGCGAGCGCACGTGTGGTGCGTGGCTCTGATCCGTTGACGGGTGAGCTCGTCCTCATCTCGCCCAAAGGCGATGAGCTGGCCATCAAGGATGCCATGCGGCTTTCCGGGACAGAATTCACGATC
>RQOI01000371.1 GCA_003854995.1 Candidatus Zhuqueibacterota bacterium | reverse complement strand
TGGACTATGGCGAGATCCAGGAAGCCCTGGTGACGAGCCCGACCGGCGGCGTCGACACCCGCACCGGCCAAACTTTTAGCGGCAACGACGTCTGTTTTTCTCTGGCCTTTTCGCGATGGTATACCGACAAACTGGCGATCGGCGTGCAGGCCAAATATCTGCGCGAAGAGCTGTTCACCTATTCCAGTTCGCTGTGGGCCTTCGATGTCGGCAGCTACTACAATACCGGCTGGAAAGGCATCCGGTTGGCCATGAGCGCACAGAACTTTACTCGACAGGCGCGCTGGCTCTATACCAAAGAGGAGGAACAGCAGTCATACGAACTGCCGCTGCTGTTCAGGGTGGGTTGGGCGATCGACCTGCTCGGCGGCGAGAAACTCGTCTTCGGCGGCGATCCCATGCAGCATCGCTTGACCTTCAGCATGGATGCCTTGCATTCGAATGACTATGCGGAGAGACTGAACCTGGGCCTGGAATATTGGGCTTTCAACATGTTTGCACTGCGCACCGGCTACCGATTCAATTATGATGAAGGCAAGCTGTCTTTTGGCACGGGCGTCAATCTCAATGTCAGTGGCACGCTCGTGCAGGTCGACTATTCCTACGTGAAATATGATTTTTTAGAGTCGCCGCACAGAGTATCCGCCATTTTAATTTTTTAATGCTGCCGGGTCATCCCGATGATCGAGTCAGAGTGAAACTGGAGATGTCTTTCATGTCATATTCGCAGACCGTCCTGCACGGCAGGAAACTGACCAGGAGGAATTTTAAAAATCCGCCGCTGGAGATGGGCATTCTGCCGTTCTGGTTCTGGAACGGTGAGCTGGACGAGCGAGAGCTGGAATGGCAGATGCATGAATATTATGATCATGGCATCCGCGGTTTATTCATTCACGGACGCTTTGGGCTCAAGGTCCCCTATTTATCCGCGGCATGGTTTGCGCGGGTGAAATATGTGGTCGAAAAGGCGAAAGAGATCGGCCTGGCCGTGTGGGTGTACGATGAAATGAACTGGCCCAGCGGTACGGCGGACAAACAGGTCCTGCGCCGCTATCCGCATCTCAGACAGAAATATCTCGAGCTGACCATCCTCGACGTACCGGGTCCACTGTTCACCTTTCTGGAAGCATCGGACGATCGCTATGTGAACACCGGCAACTCCAGGCCCGTGGCCGCCTTTGCCTGCCCGGCAGAAGAGTTCGAGACCGGCATCGTCAACCTGCTCGACTTGACCCCCAATCTCTCGTTCGATGTGGTCATACCGTGGGAAGCGCCGCCCGGCAACTGGAAGCTGCTCTATTTCCTGGAAAAAGAAGTGGACTATTATATTGATGCGCTCGATCCTGAATCCACGCAGCGTTTCATCGAGCTGACGCACGATCAGTACAAAGATGCGGTGGCCGCCGATTTCGGCTCGATTGTCCCGGGCTTTTATACGGATGAGCCCGCCATGCACTATTACCACGTTGGCATGGACAACACTGTCATCCCCTGGTCGAATCGGATGTTCAAAATATTTCGCGATCGTCGCGGCTATGATCTGCGGCCCTATCTGCCCGCCCTGTTCGCCAACATGGGCGACAAGACGGCCGAACTCAGATATGATTTCTGGCGGACCCTGACTGAGCAGTATGCCGAGACCTATTACAAGCGCATTCGCGACTGGTGTGATGAAAACAAGGTCATTTTCACCGGCCATCTGCTGTTCGAGGAGTGGCTGCGCGGACACGCGCGCTGTGAAGGCAACATTTTCAAGTACCTGAAACAGATGCATCTGACCGGCGTCGATCACCTCTATCCCAAAATCGGCAGCGAGGACGAGCCGGCCGAACATGTGTCGCTGAAAATGGCCAGCTCGGCGGCGCATCACTTTGGCAGTCGCCTGCTATGCGAATCGATGGGCGGCACCTATTGGGACTGCACCCTGGAACGGATGAAATGGATCGCCAACTGGGAATACGTGCTTGGCGTCAATCTCTTCAATAATCATGGCTATCACTATTCCATTGAGGGTGAGCGCAAGCGGGACTGGCCGCCATCGCAGTTCTATCATCACACCTGGTGGAAATACTATAAAAAATTCACCACCTACATGGCTCGTCTCGGGCACATCCTGTCCGGCGGGCGACACGTCGCCAAGATCCTGATCCTCTATCCAATTAACAGCATCTGGGCGAACTACGTGCCGCAAAAGCGAGATGCTATCGGCGCGGTCATTGAGGCGGATTACAATTATCTGACCGACACATTGTTGCGCCTGCACTATGATTTCGATTTTGTCGATGAAGATGTCCTGGCTGGAGCGAAGATCCGCGCGGGCAAGATGGCCATCGCAGATGAAGAGTACGAGCTGCTGATTCTGCCGCCGATCACCCATATCAAGGCGGCCACCTGGCGTGCCATAAAGAGATTTGTCGAAAGCGGCGGCAGCCTCATCGGCGATACCCTGCTGCCCATCACTTTGCTCGAGGATTCGAGCGCGACGCAGAGCACAGTGGCAGATCTGTTTGGCCTTGAGCCGATATCAGCCTTGAACAGTTTTCGCAACAATGCTCCGTTTTCTGTTACGCACAAGAATGCCATTGGCAATGTATTTTTCTTCGGCGGCGGAGGTTTGTCTGCGGCGCGCGCCAGAGAGGCGCTGGACAGCGCCATCCGAAAGTGCATCGTAGCGGATGTGACCATCGATCACAAAGATGTCTTTTATCTGCATCGCATCAAGGATAGCTTTGATATCTATTTTTTTGTCAATACCTCGCGTCAGGACCTCGATGAGGTCGAGATCACATTCGAGAAAATAGCCGCGCCAGAGCTCTGGGATCCGGAGACGGGCGACATCAAACCGATCCTCGTCTTTCAGGTCAAGGAGGATCGGCTGGTCGTGCGGCTGCCTTTCCCCGCCGTCGCGTCGCGCATCGTGGTGCTGAGAGGGCTGCTGGAAAAACCGTTCATCAGCGCGAGCAACGGCCTGATCGAGTCCTTTGATGGCAAGACCGTTCAAATGGCGCAAAATGGTCCTGCGCCCGAAATGGCCGTTCGTCTCGAGACCGCGGCAGGAGCAAAAGAGCTGCGCTGTCCGGCAAAGGAGACACTGCCGGCCATTCCTCTGCCCGGTCCCTATGAGTTGGAGATGCGGGATGATAACGCCCTGCTGCTCAACGCGTGGAAAATGTCCCTGGCTGCGGACAACCAGGCCGATGCATTCATGCAGCCTGATTACAACGATCGTGACTGGCTGGATGTGACCATGGGCGCCTGGGAGATGCAGCTGCCGCAGGAGCGGGACAATTCAGTCTATCCGGTCATTCTGCTCTATCGCACCGCTTTTTTCATCCGGGATCTGCCGCAGCGGGCGAAAATTCTCATCGATGGCTTTAGCGGCAGAAAACACCTGCTCTTCATCAATGGCCATGCGGTCAGAAGCAAAGGCAGGCGAAGTGCGCTCGATGCCGAAATCAAAGAGGTGGATGTGCAGCCCTTGCTCAAAAGCGGCCGCAATGTCGTGGCCGTGCGACTCGAGGTCAATCGTCGCACTGACGGCATACTTGATCCACTCAAAATCATCGGCGACTTTGGTCTGCAAGAGACTGATACGGGATTTGTGATCGTCGACAAGCCGATTGTCCTGCAGGTGGGCGACTGGACAAAACAGGGATTGCCCTTTTATTCCGGCGCGTGCCTGCTGGGGACGAGCGTCGATGTGCCCGAACACTATCTGGACGGCAGACTCGAACTGGAAGTGGAGTGCGGGGAGGATGTGCTGCAAGTCTGGATCAATGATATCGCGCTCGGGAGCGTCGCCTGGCATCCGTATCGGATCGACGTGACCGGGCAGATCAAGCCTGGCAACAACAGCATCAAATTGCAGGTGACCAACACGCTCATCAACATGCTCGAAGGCGTGCAAAAGCAGTCAGGCCTGCTGGCCGCGCCCCTGCTGCGCCATCGCCACCGATATAGAATAGCTGCTGATTGATCGGATTTTATTGACTTGGAACAGGTAGAAAAGGAATCAGCATGAAAAAGAATGGAGTGCTCAATGTCAAGCTGTCAACGGTCATCGCCCGGATGGGCCATACCGACAGACTGGTGATATGCGACGTTGGTCTTCCGATACCGCGCGAGGCCGATGTCATCGATCTCGCACTTGCGGCCAATGTGCCGCCCTTTTTTGATACGTTGCAGGTGATATTGGGTGAATTGCACGTTCAGAATTGCATCATCGCGGAGGAGATGAAGACCAAGAATGATGACTTGTACGAAAAAGTGAGCCGACTGATGCGCGGCGTTCCCATACAAAGCTGTCCGCATGCACAATTCAAGGAAATGACCAAAAACGGCAACGTCATCGCCTTCGTGCGAACCGGAGAAGCCAGCCCTTTCGCCAATATCATTCTGGAATCCGGCGTCACCTTTTAATGCAACGCTGATCCATCGGATCGGCTCGGAAATGCAAAATATTGACTACTGTCTCGAACAGCAAAATGATCGAACCAGATGTTCGTCCAGGGATGGAATCCCTGAACGAACAAAGGAGCCTGATATGAAATATTTTTTCGCGATCATTGGACTTGCCTGCCTTTTTGCCGGCTGCGGCCGGCAGCACTCTGGTTATGACAGACTGCTGCGATCGCCCGATGTGCTCTTTTACCATGTGCCGGTCGGATTGTGCGAGGACTATCCGGAGGAAACCACGACGCTCAAGATCATCCGCAAGGATATGGAATTTCTGCGGCACTCTGGCATCGATCTGTTGCGCATCTCTTTTGGCTGGGATGCCATCGAGAGCGAAAGAGACCAGTATGACTGGCATTTTTGGGATGATTATGTCCGCATGGCCGTGGAGGAGTACGGCATCACCCTGATCCCCTATGTGTGCTATACGCCGCAATGGAACTCGACCGGCGCGCAGGACACGCTCAACTTTTGGAGCTATCCGCCGGTCGATTATGAGCAGTTCGGCGTCTTTATGCGCGCCCTGGTCTCCCGTTATAGCCGATGGATCAAATCGTGGGAGCTGTGGAATGAACCGGATATATCGGCCTACTGGCGCGGCTCGGCGGCGGATCTGGCGCGACTGGTGCGGATCGGCTCGAACGCCGTGCGCGAGACCGATCCTGAGGCGATCGTGGTGCTGCCAGGCCTGGCGCATCGAACCGAATTCACCCGCGAGCTCTTTCGCGATCACGGCATCAGCCCTTTTGTCGATGTCGTCAATATCCACAATTACTTTGAAACGTGGCATCCCTCGCCTGTGGAGGCGATCGCAGATTACGTCGATGAAATCGCTGCGATCGTGCATGACTATGGCGATCATCAGTCGATCTGGATGGCAGAGGTTGGCTACAGCACCTGGCGAGTCGGCGCCAGAGTGTCTGATCATTACCAGGCGTACTATGACTATGAACATACGCTGGATTATCAGGCGATCGATCTGTTCAAACGCCTGAGTCTGGTCGCTGCCACGAACAAGATGGCGGCGATCGCCTGGTATGAGCTGAAAGACCTGCCACAGGTGGAAGATGTCATTGGCGACAACAATAATCGCAATCTGGGCGTGGCCTATCTCGACCATGCCGCCAAACCTGCTGCCGGCGCGCTGATGTTTTTCAACAGCCTTTTTTCGCAGCCGTATCGCGGCATCACGACGGAATTGACAATGCGGCGACAGCCGGAATCAGATAGCCATGTGGTGGGCTTTGAGAATGAGGATGGCAGCGTCATCCTGGTCGCCTGGCTGAGGACGGCCGATGTGCAGAAAAGAGGCGACGATGTGAGCGGTGAGGTCAAGGATCTGCGACAGGAAAAAATCGATATCGTCATTCCCCGCGCTCTCAGCGGCACTGCGACGCTGTACACCGAACTGGGTGACGCGACGGCTTACGAGCAGGTCGAGCGATCAGCGGCTGAGACGCTCGTGCGCGACCTCACACTCGAGGGCGGCAAGATTGCGATCCTGCATATTCAGTAAAGAGTGAAATGATGAGAATAAAATCGCATAAAATCGATGCTGCCAATTTCCGCGCCTATGGGATGGTTGTCATGCCGCCGACCGGCGCGCCTGACGCACAAGCCGACAGCTACAAGTACTGGTCGGATATCGCCAATTACCATATCGATGGCGATACGGAAATCGGCTATTGCATCGTGTTTCGCTGCGCGGATGCGGCCATGACCGCTGTCGAACGCCATCGGGCCACGCCGGAGATTCTGATCCCCATCGATGCGCCGTTCATTTTGCCGGTTTTCGACGGGGATGCGGACTCGGAGGTGCGCGCCTTCACCGTCGATGTCGGCCAGGCCGTCGTGATCGATGCGGATGTCTGGCACGGCCCCTGTCTGCCCGTCGGCAGAGAGCAATCCTCCTACTTTGTGATCTTTCGCCGCGGCACGCCGCAGAACGATAACGAAAAAAGAGCCATCCAAAAAACGACCGTAGAATTGTAGAGTGTGCCGATGCCCCAGACCCTGGCGTCAGATAAAATGGCGCTGCACCTGCGTGACGATCCAACGTGTGTAGCAGCGCTTTTCATACTCCCTGATCCCGTGAGCCTTGTCGATCAGGGTGAACAGGCGCTCATCGTGCGCACGCCGACGGCTGCTTCGGATCCGATGATCCCGGCCGCTGAATCGTGTCGCCGGCTCGGAGAGAACCTGCACCTCGAATTCAGCGACGCCCGCTGCGGTGCGAGCCTGCAGATCGCGGCCGAAGGCGAATCGCTCTGCTTCAGCCTGAGCGTGCGCGCGGAAAAGCCGATATGGCTGGCGGAATGGCGGTTGTCCGGCCTGCTGTGCGACGAGATGATCGTGCCCGCCCTGGGCGGCCAGGCGTTGACGTCCGAGATGCCGGACGGCGTCGAGCTGTCGTTCAAATATCCGTTCTGGCTCAACGC
>RQOI01000036.1 GCA_003854995.1 Candidatus Zhuqueibacterota bacterium | reverse complement strand
TCATAGTCGGGATAGACGAGCGCGACCAATTGTTTATTTTTTTCAATGACGAGCGATTCGTTGACAAAGGGCATATTGTTCAACCTCGCTTCGATCTCTTCCGGATAGATGTTTTGACCCGATGCGCCGAGCATCATGTTCTTGCAGCGGCCCTTGATGAAGACATAGCCGTCTTTGTCAATGATGCCGAGGTCGCCGGTGTGCAGCCAGCCCTGTTCGTCAATCGCTTCCCGCGTGGCCTGCGGATTCTTGTAATAGCCGAACATGACGTTTTCACCCTTGACCAGTATTTCGCCGACAATGTGTTTCGGATCGTCGCTGTCGATTTTGACCTCAAGGGCGTCGATGGCCTTGCCGACGGCAAAGGCCTTGTTGGTCTGCCAGCCGTCATAGCTGATCAGCGGACCGCATTCGGTCATGCCATAGCCGTTGGTGAACGGGAAGCGAATTTTTTTCAAAAACAGTTCCACTTCCGGATTAAAGCCGGCGCCGCCGATGACGATTTCGATGAATTCGCCGCCAAAAGCGTCGACCATCTTTTGTCTGATTTTGCCATGAATGATGCCCGAGAGAATCGGCAGCTTGATCAGCCATTTCTTCGCGCCAACAGAGATGACCGGGACGATCTGCTTTTTATAAATTTTTTCGATGACAAGGGGGATGGAGAGAATCAGCTGTGGTTTTATATCCTGGAATGCCTTCATGATCACTTTGGGCGATGGTGTCTTGCCCAGAAAGGTGATGTGGCAACCGATGGACAGGGGGAAAAGGAACTCAAAGGCGCAGCCATAAGAGTGCGCCAACGGCATAAAAGAGACGATCTTGTCGCCGGACTTGAGGGGAATATTATTCTGCGCATAACGGATGTTGACCGAGATCGAATTGTGGGGCAGCATCACTCCCTTGGAAAATCCGGTTGTACCGGAGGTATAGACGATGGAGGCCAGGGAATCATTCTGTATATCCGGCAAGGTAAAATTCGCCGGTGTCAGCGATCCACCATAATTTTCCAGAAATTCTGCATCCGCTTTGGCAATGACCTGCAGAATAGTCGCTCTCTTTTTATGCAGCAACGTAAAATCATCGAGCGAAAAGATCGCCTCCAGCGCCGGCATCTTGTTTTCATCCAGATCATCAAAAGTGGCTTGTCCGACGAAGAACATGACCGAATCCGAGTGGTTGACGATATGGTGAATATCATCCGTCTTGAAATCGGGCAGGATCGGAACGATGACGGCGCCGTAAGAGACAGTCGCCAGATACGTGATCGCCCAGTTCATCGAGTTCTTGCCGATCAGGGCAATTTTATCTCCTTTTTTAATGCCGCTCTTTTCGAAAATATAGTGCAACCAGAGTATTTTGCTGGCCATTTGCGCATAGGTGAGCGTCTCGCCGCCATAGTTGGAAATGGCCGGCAAATTCCAGTTTTTCACAATTGATTTTTCCAGCATTTTGATATACTGTTCTTGTATCATTTCGCTCTCCTCTTTAAAGTTCTATCTCAAATTCGGCTTGATTTCTCACCTGAATCTCTAAAAATTGTCCTTGTACGCTGTAGCCTCCCCTTTGCACCAGTGGCAGAGATCGAACGATATCCACATAGGTTTCGATCTGTTCCGGCTCAAAGATGTGACCGGTTTTATAATCTACTATGTCGACCCTTTTTGTTTCATCATTCACCATCAGGCGATCGATGCGGTGCTCGCTGCCGTCCGCTGCAAACAGGGTGAATTCCGTATAAATGTGCGTCCATGCCGCTGAAAAAATATCAGGATGTCGCGCGATGTTTTGATCCACCTCGTCGATGATCCGGCTGATCTCTCTCGGCGGCATGAGAGATCCGTAAAAGCCGATCGTTTTACGGCGGCCGAACTCTTTTTCCTCTTGCGAGTCGCTTTTGATGTAGGATAGATAATAGTGCACAAGATTGCCAATTTCAACTGCATTCTGCTCGAGAAAGAGAGACTTGAAATTGACATACTCTTCGCGCTGCAGCCGTTCTTCATCCACCTGCAGGAACCGGCGCCGATTCGTATCGAGATATGGCGCGAGATGGGCCATCTCATCGGATTCCTGCGCAGATGTGACGGACGCGGCGCCGAGCTGTCCCATGTAACCGCGCTCGCGATTCTCATCAAAGTGAATGAATTCATAGTTTTGCTG
>RQOI01000035.1 GCA_003854995.1 Candidatus Zhuqueibacterota bacterium | reverse complement strand
TGGGACCCGGCAACATCACCCTGGCGAATGGCAGAGCGACATCGGTGCGCGATGAGCTCAAGGAGCTCTATTCCATCATCGAAGAGTGCAAAGCCGACGTCCTCGGCATCTGGAATCTCAAGTTCCTCATCGACAAAGGCGTGTTTCCGCAAGGACTGGAAGAATCCATGTATGCCAGCTATCTCGGCGGCATGTTCCGCTCCATTCGCTTTGGCATCGATGAAGCGCACGGGGGCGGCGTCGCCATTCAGTTCAACTTTCTCATGGAAAAAGGCACCTTTTACGTGGACGCGGGCAAACTGTCCTATGACAAGGCAAAATTCTGGCCGGCTTTGAGCGAGCTGGCGAGGACGTTGCTCACCCTGCAGGCGCGCGGCGATTATGACGCTGCTGCAGCTCTCATCGACCAGTATCGTCGCTATACACCGGTCATGGAGAATTATATTGCGCAGCTCAAGGATGTGCCGGTGGACATCAGGCCGATTTTCACCCTGGAGGAAAAGCTGGCAGCCATGTAACATGGCATGATCTTCATCGTAAGAAACAATCACCTATGACAAGCTTGGAAAGGAACAAGAATGAATAAAGCAGGACTCGTCATGATACTCTCATCTCTCTTTATCATGGAAATGGCCGGCGCACAGATGGAACGCGCTGCGGTGGAAGAGCAATACAAGTGGAATCTGGCCGATCTGTATGAAAGCGATGACGCCTGGAGAGCCAAAAAGGAAGAGCTCGAGGGCATGTTCGACAAGGTATTGGACTTTAAGGGCAAGCTTGCCTCCTCGCCGCAGACGCTCAGGCAATGCCTGGACTTTCAGAGCGCCCTGTCCAAAGAGTTCGTCCGTCTTTTCATGTACGCCCGCATGAATTCTGATCTGGACACTCGTGATCCCAAATTTCAGGGCATGGGTCAGGAGATGGCGCAGATGGGCACTCGTTACAGCTCTTTATCATCCTTCATCGAGCCCGAAATTCTCGCCATGGACGCTGCTACCATCGACCGATTTATCAGTGAGGAAAAAGGGCTGCGCGACTATGAATTCTATCTGAAGGATCTGCAGCGTAAAAAAGCGCACCGACTCTCGGAAAAAGAAGAACGGATCATTGCTGAAGCGGGACTGGTCACCGGCAGCGCAGATGAGATTTACAACGTCTTTTCCAATGCCGAGCTGCCCTATCCGGAAGTGGAGTTGAGCGACGGCAGCAAAGCCACATTGACCGCAGCTGGCTATGCCAGATATCGCGCCTCGGAAAATCGCGGCGATCGAGAGCTGGTCATGCAAGAGTTTTTTGGCGCACTGAAAAAATACGGCAGCACATTCGCCACATCCTTGAGCGGCAGCGTCAACGCGCATCTCTTTTACACCCGGGCGCGAAATTACGAATCGTGTCTGGCCAATGCGCTCGATGGCGACAACATTCCGCCGGATGTCTATCACAGTCTGGTGAGCAATGTCAACAATAATCTCGGCTCATTTCATCGCTATCTTGAAATCAAGCGTCGCATGCTCGGCGTCGAACAGCTGAAATACAGCGACCTGTATGCGCCGACCGTCGAGGGCGTCGATCTCAAATACACCATTGATGAAGCCTATGATATTGTCCTGCAAGCTTTCAAGCCGCTCGGCGACGACTATGTCAATACGGTTAAAATGGCCACCCAAAATCGCTGGATCGATGTCTATCCGACGACCGCAAAGGCTTCCGGCGCCTACTCATCCGGCGATGCCTATGACGTGCATCCATTCATCCTCCTCAATTTCAATGGCACTTATAACGATGTCAGCACGCTGGCGCATGAGCTGGGACATACCATGCACAGCTATTACTCCAATAAAAACCAGCCCTATCCGCTGGCAAATTATTCGATCTTTGTCGCTGAAGTGGCCTCGACATTCAACGAGGCCCTGCTGATCGATCATATGCTGAAAGAGATCAAAGACGACGACGTCATCCTGTCGCTGTTGATGGAGTATCTGGATGGCCTGAAAGGGACGGTCTTTCGTCAGACGCAATTCGCCGAGTTTGAATTAAAGATGCATGAAATGGCGGAGCGTGGCGAGGCGTTGACATCCGAGACATTGACCAAGCTCTATGCGGACATCGTTCGGCGCTACTACGGGCACGACAAAGGTGTGTGTCTCATCGATGACGTACAGACATACGAATGGGCATTCATCCCGCACTTTTACCGAGACTTTTACGTCTATCAATACTCGACATCATTTTGCGCCTCCACCGCGCTCTCTGAAAAAGTGCTGCAGGGAGAAAAGGGCGCGCTTGAGCATTATATCTCGTTCATCTCAGCGGGCGGTTCCGATTATCCCATCAAAATCCTCAAAAAGGCCGGCGTGGACATGACGACCGCCGATCCCTTTGACAAGACGATGGCCAAGATGAATCGGGTGATGGACGAAATCGAAAAGATATTGCAAAAAAAAGGCATCTGATCCCGAAAAGCCAATCCAGACGGATTGGCTTTTTCGTTTACGGACAAAGCAGGTGAATGAAAATGCAGGCTGTCCGCGTTTACTCTTGTTTCCGTGTCAGACTTTTATTATAATAATCTATGGATTACTTGCCGTTCATGTCGGTTATCCCCTATCCATAAACGCCTTTAAAGAAAGGATTGCCATGGGTCGCCGTCTTGCTGCCTCTCTTTTTGTCCTGCTCTTTCTTCTCAGCTGCGCCGGCGTTCGCGAAAAGCGCCGCAAAGAGGAAGAGCTCCGCATCCAGCAGTTGCTGGAAAGCTCTGCCTCTTATTATGCTGAAAAAGGGGATGCGGCTTTGAATGCCGGCGACAATGAGCAGGCCATCTTTTATTTCCGGCAGGCCGCTGCAATCCTCCCGAATGATCCACAAAAACAGACCAACCTGGGCGTAGCCCTGCATAAAAACGGCCAAATCGATTCGGCGCTCTTTTACTATCAGACGGCCATCCGGCTGCAACCGGCGTATGTGCGAGCCTATGTCAACATGGGGCACGTTTATCTGACGCAAAAGCAATACGCTCTTGCCGAAAAAGCGGCCGAAGAGGCGCTGCAGCGCGACCCCTACTTTGTCGACGCCATCTCTCTTCTGGGACAAGTCTATGAGGCGGCGCAGCAGTACAACAGAGCTGAAGCCCATTATAAAAGAGCCGTTCAACTGCAACCGGAGCACGATTCCCATTATATCAATTTGGGCGCCTACTATTATGAGCGGGGTCAATTGAACCTGGCGATAGAAAATTTTACCCGCGCAGCGCAAATCAAGCCATCCAACGGCTCTGTCCATTATTATCTCGGCAACAGCTATGCGCGCAAGTGCGACCTCGACGAAGCACAGCGATATTATGAAAAAGCCCTTCGCTTCGATCCCGGCATGATCAGCGCGCTGAACAATCACGGGCTCATCCTCGTCAACAGACAGCAATACGAAAGCGCAATTGATGATTTCTATCGCGCATTGAAAATTGACAGCACCGCCGCACCGGTTCTGTTCAATCTCTCCATCGCACTCGACAAAGTGGCCAATCCGGCGACTGCCCTCAACTATATCAGTCGCGCCATCCAAATCGACAGCACCTTTGCCATGTTCTATCTGCAGCGCGGCAACATCTACATGTCACTGGGACAGACGGCTCTGGCGCTCAAATCCTTCGACAAGGCCATTGCGCTCGATTCCAGTTACGCGCTGGTGTACAACAGTCTTGGCAATGCTTTGCTTGAAAAAGACGACCCGGCAGAGGCACAGCTGGCTTATCAACGGGCACTGGAGCTCTATCCGCGCTACGTGGAAGGGCGCTATTTCGCCCAGGGCGGGCAACTCGCCCGCGGCGTCAGTGACCTGTTCAGCGGCTGCGTCGATGTCTCGCAGCTGGCGGCCGATTACGCCATGATGTACAACAATCTGGGCAAAGCCAAACTGCTCATCGGACAGTTTCGTGATGCGAAAAAAGACTTTGAGCAGGCCATCGAACTTGCGCCAAACCTCATTCAGCCCTATGAGAACCTGGCGTTCATTTATCAGAACGAGGGTGACAGAGCGGGATCAAACAGGATGATGGCGCAGGCGAGGCTCAATCAGGCGCGTACTTTATTTGCATCCGACTCGCTGCAATGGGCGGAGGAGGCGTGCGAGCAGGCGCTCGGTTTTCATCCGAATCTCGCCAGAGCAGTGGCGATGCAAGGTCAAATTCAGTTCGCTCTCGGTCAGGCCGAGCTCGCGCAGGCCACGCTGGCGCGAGCTGTGGAGATGAATCCCGACGATGCCGTCGTTCACTTTATCTTTGGCGATGTCATGGCCCAAAAGGGAGAGTTCGAACAATCTGCTCTGCACCTGCAAAAAGCAATCGAGCTCAATGGTAGTTATATCGACTCTCGGCAGCTCTATGCCGCGGTTCTGGATTCTCTGCACCGGTTTGCAGAGGCTGAATATCAGCGCGCTTACAGCCATTATCTCACCGGAAAACAGCGTGAATTTGTCGGTCAATGGGATCTGGCCCTCGAAGAATACCAGACCGCTGCGGGATTGACCATGGACAATGCGCTTTTCCTCGCCGCGCAAGGCATTGTCTACACTAAAAAGCGTCTCTTCACCGAGGCCGAACTCTTTTTACAGCAGGCCCTGGAACTGAATCCCAATCAGGGCGACGCGCTCTATGGCATGGGATTACTCCGCGGCGAGCAGGATGAGCATGAACAGGCAGCCGGCTTTATCGAGCGCGCCATCCAAGCAGACCAGCAGAATGCGCAGGCGCACTATGCGCTGGCGATTCAATATCATCACCTGGGACGTAAAGATGCGGCCCAAAAGCATATTCGGCGCGCCCAGGAGCTCGGCCTGGTCGTTGATGCTAAAATAGTCGCGCAACTGGGAAGGTGAGACCGGGATGCTCTGTTATAGTAGATGTATGTGCTCTCCATCATTGTCATGTCAGTCGAAAGCCGGAGGCCGACATGCGGAATGTCAATCAAAATTACCTCACGATCTTGCATATCGAGCTCAATGACCTCTCCACGGATATCATCCGCAAGACTATGCTGATCTTGACAGCTTGATTGCCGATATTCGAGCTCGGTTTCAAACACTGCTCCGTTCACATGGAATTGTCGGAGCGCTGCAGGTTTATGTCAATCGCAAGCTGGACAAGGTCGCGCGCTATATCAGAGGGTGATGGCGCAGCATAATTTCATTGGCAACATTTTCAAAAATTCATTACCTTTTTCGACGCTCGTCCTTCGATGAGCAAGTCTTCCCTGTCATCAATTAGGAGATCCGCAGATGGTCCGGCTGATTGTGATTTTTTCTCTTGCTCTTCTTTTTTTCTCCTGCGCGCCAAAAGAACAGCCGTTTGATCTCATCGATCGCGATCAGACCTGCACGATCGTCCTGGAGCTGGGCGATTATGCATCCGTCGAAGCTGCCTGCGCTGCATACGACAGCATCGACTGGTTCGACGCCGATAACCGCGATGACGATATCTGTCGTCAAGCGCTGGCAGCGATTGAACTGCAAGACTATCTCAGCCGCATCATCGGTGTGCCCAAACAGCAGATTCCCATCGTCGACACGGCTGCTCTGCCGGACTCGGGTCATCTGGTGTTGCTCGGCTCTCCGCAACACGATGATTTGAGCAGCGTGCGAAGACAGATCAAGCGGGCGTGGAGAAAACACAAATCGGCAAACGATCAGGCGCTGCGCATCGATTCTTTTTACAGGCATAACTATCAGGGGCTGGTGCTGTCAGGTCGATCGTCAGTGGCCATCCTCTATGCTGTTTATGAACTGCTGAACCGTTGGGGGGTTCGCTGGTATGCCCCGGATAAAAATGGCGAATACGTCCCTCATTACGCAAAAATCGGCATTCACAACATGCATCTTTATGTCGAGCCATCCTTCCGGATTCGCGGCTTTTGGATGGATGCACAGCGTATCGACGAACCGGCGGACAGCCTCTTCATATCCTGGATGGGCCGCAATCATCTCAATCTGTTTTCCAATCTGCAAGATAATATCGGCGCCTTGAAACAGCGAGGCGTCTTACTCAATACGGGACGAACGGATGTTTTTTTGACCTTACTCAGACCCGAGTATCAATATCGCTACAATCATCCCACTTTCCAGGGAGACGAACAATATCCGATGGATCCCTACATCATCAGCGAGTATTTCAAGGGTGATACAAACAGGGATGATAAACTCTCTTATACCGAAGCGCATCCGGAATGGTTTGGCATCGAGGCCGACACCTCGGATCACCGTCGCGTCGCTGCCGGTTTCTCGCATATTTGCCTGTCCCAGCCGGAGGCGATCAGGGAATTTGTGCAGACGATCGTCGACAAGCTCTGTTATGGCGATTGGCAGACCTGTGACATCATCGACTTGTGGACACCGGAAATATGGTGCACGTGCGAACACTGTCAGCGCATGGGCAATGATAGCGACAAGCTCCTCTATCTCATGTACCACTTGAACCGAGCGCTTGCAGCAGCGCGTAAAAAAGAGACTCTGCAGCGACGGGTTTTTGTCCACGGCTATGCGCAAAATTCCGCGCTCGATCCACCGAGCATCGCCCTGCCCAAAGACTTTGCGACGGCCAACAGCGCCCTTTTTCTGTTCACCGGTCCGCGCTGCTTCAACCATTGTATCATTGACGCAAAATGCATTGACATCAATATCTGGTTTGCGAAGAACCTGTGGTCATGGCTCGGCAAGAAAAAGCTCTATGACGGCGACATCTATATCGCCGAGAATTACAATGCCAGCTATTTTCACAATCTTCCCACCCTGCACTCCACTGTCATGTCGATCGATATCCAGGACTTTGCAGAGCTGGGCGTACGAGGCATCAATTTTCAGCACGTTCGCCTGCGCAAAGGCGGGGTGCAGGTTCTCACCAATTATCAGTTCGCGCGTCAGGCGTGGGATGCGCACGTGCCGACCGATACGCTGAAACAGGAATTTTTCACGCTGCTCTATCCCGCAGTCTCAAAGACGGTTGCAGACTATATGGAACGGCTTGAACTGGCGTTGTCGACCATCACCACCTGGTGCTATTATCTGCCGCAGCGAGATTACGCCTCCTTAAAAGGAGCGGCGAGCACTGGCTCCGGATTGATAAAAATGAACGAGCGATTTGTTGAGAGGACGTCCGACGCCATCGACTTTAACAGCTTGTGGGAGAACACCTACCATCTCATATTCGAGGCTCGCTTTCTGATGGACGAATTGCTGGCAGAGAATGTCACAGAAGATGTTCGACGGCGCATCGAGGAGCTGGATGAGGAATTGCAGTATGCCGAACGCATGATCCATCTTTATGATAATGTCATCTCTTACTTTACGCGCCGTCCCGATGAAAAGTATATCAAAGACGAGGCGATCTATCGCCTCAATGAGAATATGCGACGGCTGCGGCATTATGAAATTCCCGAACCGATGTTCGGCGAGGCAAATGTTCTGGCTGCCTCGGGCATTCAGGACATGCTGGAACGCCTCATCGAAGAGGAACCCAAATAGCGCGCAACAACGAGGAATCCTGTCATGGCACTCGAAAAGTACCTCGCCTTTGATCTCGGCGCTTCCAGCGGCCGCGCACTCGTCGGCATTTACGAAAAAGACGGGCTTCGCCTCGAAGAGACGCACCGCTTCCCCAATCGCATGGTGCACATCAACGGGCACTTTCACTGGGACATTTTGCAGCTCTTTGACGAAATCAAAATCGGTCTCGCCAGAACAGCGCACCTCGGCCACAAAGACATCCGTTCCATCGGCGTCGACACCTGGGGAGTCGATTTCGGCCTGCTGGGTCGTAGGGGCGTCCTGCTTGGCAATCCGTACGCTTACCGCGACATGGACACGGACGAGGTGATGCAGATCGCCTTTGAACGAATTCCCCGCGAACAGCTCTACAAAAAGACGGGCATTCAGTTCATGTCATTCAACTCGATTTTCCAGCTCCTGCGGCTGGTACAAGAGCAGAGCCCATTGCTCGAGGTGGCGGAAAAGCTGCTGTTCATCCCGGACTTGTTGAACCATTTCCTCACCGGCGAAATGGTCTCGGAATACACCATCGCCTCGACTTCGCAGCTGTTGAATCCATGGAGCAAAACCTGGGAAAAAGAGATTTTCGATCGCCTGAATTTGCCCTTGCGCATCATCCCTGACATTGTCCCTCCGGGTACGCGCCTGGGACAACTGCGCCGCGAGATCGCCGAAGAAGCCGGGTTGCCGCGAGTCCCGGTCGTGGCGCCCGCCTGTCACGATACGGCCAGCGCTGTGGCGGCGGTTCCGGCCACAGGTGAGAACTGGGCGTATCTCAGCTCCGGCACCTGGTCGCTCATCGGCGTTGCATCGCCGCAGCCCATCATCAACGACATCGCGCTCGCCAATAATTTCACCAATGAAGGTGGCGTCGATGACACCATTCGTTTTCTCAAGAACGTCGCCGGCCTCTGGCTCGTGCAGCGCTGCAAGTCCGACTGGGCGAAAGAGGGTGAGGAGTTGAGCTACAATGAGCTCACACGCCTGGCCGAAGAAGCTGGCCCCTCGTCCTGTCACGTAGATCCGGATGATCCCGCATTCACCAATCCGCTCAACATGCCCGCAGCGATGGAAAAGTACTGTCGCGACAGCGGCCAGCCTGTCCCGATGAGCAAAGGCCAGTACATCCGCTGCGCCCTCGAAAGCCTGGCCCGCAAATACAAGCAGGTGCTCGACAACCTGAACACCATGCTGCCGCAGCCCTTACAGCGCCTGCACATCGTCGGCGGCGGCGCGCAGAACCTGCTCTTGAATCGTTTGACAAAGGAGATGACCGGCCTGGAAGTGATCGCCGGACCGGTTGAAGCGACGGGGATGGGGAATGTGATCCTGCAGCGACGGGCTCGATGAGCTGATCCCGAATTTCAATCACTTGGTTGATTTCACTAATTACTTGCAGCTGAGCACATGGCCAACCAGACTTGCAGTGGCTCAGATCTAATCCATCTCTTCCAGTTCAAAATCAGCATCAAACTTGCTTGTGAGCATTTCAACAGAATAGGTCGGCCAAATTTTATCCAATGCCATTTTCTTTTTAAGGGCAATGATTCTCCGAGAATCGACGCTGCGTCCGATGAGGGAGAAATTGTTATAGCTGGAAAAGTCGTCTTTGTCAGACGGAGTAAAGACAGCCAGACGACGAAAATTTTCTTTTTTATGCAGGTGCAAATCACCTGCGGAGGTGGCCAGATAAAAATAGTTTGCATCAGTCATAACAGAGATGGGGTGGAGATCAGATGCAAATTTCCTTTGTGAGGCTTGAAATCCGTCGTAAGCGCGCGTATTGAGATCATATTTATGAATCATATTTGCCTGAATGTCGAGCAGCCACAGGCAATGTTCATCTTCATCGTACTCGATATCCAGAATAAACGAGCTGGCAGCTGGTTTGCCGATTGCGCCAATACAACGCCCTTGACGATTGAATTCGAAAATAACGCCATCAGAGTTCAGAATATGAATGGTATTGCTTGCGGCGTTGAACAAAATATCCAACGGTTTTCGCAGACCGCCGCTGTATTCGACAACATCCTTTTCTGGATCATAGGTGCCCCTGATGAACGGTGTTATGCTGCTCTTATCTGGTTCGATAAAAGTGACTTTGTTCACTTTTGATTGATCGCCGATCAAGCAGAAAAAGGTGTCATTTGCAGCAGCCACCGCCGAAACCACGCCAATATCTTGAGGCAGTCTGTGCTGTCGTCGCAGGTGCACTGCTGATTCTGGCGAAAAGGCGGTCACGCCATCGGCAGTCAGATGAACCTGCGAGACGTTATCCAGCACGATCGATGCCGTCTCCTGCTGCAATACAAAAGCGCTATCCAATGTGACGGTTCGCTGGAAATTGCCCGAAATAAAGTTCTTATACATCCAGCCAAAACTGCCTCGTTGATTCACCATAATCTTGAAATCGCCGATATCCAAAGGACCGGAATCATAGAAATAGTAGTCGCTCACTTTTTGCAGAGAGGCGCCCGGCAGATCGATATCGCCCACCGATATTCTCAAGTTGGGTTCGGCATCAAAAGGTGTCTTTACAGTCAAATGGATGTAGGCCGTAAATCCAACGACAGGTTCCAAGAGCTCCAGATCATAAAAATCAATGTCCATCTTTGGCGTGATGAACTTGACAATGTCGGATTTCATCTGATAGTATAGTTTTGAGATGACACCAAATCCGTCACCGATATAATCATAGGCAAAAACCTTGTATTCGGGTTCGCGAAAGGTGATCAGACTTTTTCGCGGGAGCGGAAAAGCGGCGGTTCCGCGCGCATCGCATCTGATCGCCCCGAAGAGCGCATTGGCATCGGCGCGGTAGATTGTGTACATATCCTGATTTTGCATGAGCGCGTTTGCATATCGACAGGCTTTGTCATCATCCCCCATGCTGCGATAGATGCTGGCCAGTTTATAGCACGCATCCAGGCTGCCCCTCTTTGCCAAATCATCTAAAAGTGGAATGGCGCCAGACGCATCGCCATTATTATAATAGGCCATTGCCAGAGCGTATTTGATCTCATCTTGATCGTCGTCATTTTTTTCAAGGAGCGTAGCGAGCAAATTGATCGCCTGGACGAAATCCGGCTGATCTCCGATACAAAATAGAATGGCGCGCGTCAGATCATCATCTAAATCTATACAACTTGACCTCAGCAGCTGCTTTTTGCCATTTTCAACAAGTTTCGGGATTCCCCTGTAAAGACCAATATCCAGGTAACCGCGTCCTGTCTGACAGTTCGGCGAGATATAACCCTGGCACTCTTCAAAGATATCGATCCATGTTTGTTTCTGCGCAAGATAGTCCGATTCGTTGATGCACTCGCCGGAGAAATAGGAGGAGAGCTGCGCTTCGGCAAATTCGCCGCCGCACCAATCGAGAAAATGTCTCGTCTGCTTATAGCGAAAGGCACTCGCCTTTCTCAGCGCTGACTGGCAGGCGGGGAGCGCAGCGCTGGATTCTCTAAAGCGTTGCTGGGCCTGGCTCAGATCTTTTTCACCCTTGTGACGCAAAAAATGAGCCCAGCCGATTCGGAAATCGCCAAATGCATCGTCACCGATAAAAGAACCGATGACGTCGTCATACTTTCCGTCCAATAGATCGAGGGTAGCCTGATAGTTCTCAACCGGCTTGATATCTCTGCTCAATGACTGCAAATTATCTTTGGCACTGACAAAATGTTGATAATCGTATGTCAGCAGATAGGAGAGCAAATCCAACATTGATCGGTGGTATAAAACAAGATCAGCGAGACCAGCGGCACCATCCGCATTGCCAGGCAGTTGCGCTTGCAGGAGTTGAGCGACGAGCTGATCGTCAATCTTCTCTCCCAGGATATGTCTTTCATGCAGGATCCACAACAGCGCCCTGGCGCGGATCAGCATATTAATATCATTCATTGCAAGGGCGGAGATGCGTGGTTCTTCATCCCATATACCCTGAAAATAGGCCTTCGAAGGGACGATGGCGTTTCGATGATATAACATCTCACCGAGTTGCAGGCGCAGCAAGTTTCTGTAGAGTGACGCCCGGTCCTTCAGGCTCGGCGAGATATCAGGACGGTTGAGCAGGTCGTTCAGCTCACTGACATTCCGTTCCAGTGACGGGATTTCAGTCGGATTTTTCAGCCGCTCCAGTCTGAGCCGCATATAGAGCGCATTGTCGCCATTGTCTGTTGAGGATTCCGCCAAACGGAAATCGTTCAGGGCCTGTTCCTGGTCCCCGATTCGATAGTACGCCCACCCCCGCCAAAAGTGGACATCTGCCATATCGACATCGGGACAAGCAGACTCGCCATTCACTATCGCAGCAAAATCCGAAACAGCGTCACTGTAGTTTTCCTGCTTGAGCAATTCAAGCGCCTGCCTGTACAGACAATCCTGGGCAGAACTGTCGAGTCGCAGAATCAGCACAGATGCAACGATGATCAAAAAGTATCTCATTGATGTATATTCCTCATGAAGGAAAAGAGAATAACTCGACTATAATACGAACTTTATATTCACATCAGGATTCTGAAAGCCGCGACGAAAACTGTCTCTATCGAGCTTGACTCCCTTGAGAAATTGAAACTTTGTAAAGTCGAGCTCTGCCTTGTGCGAACCATAATAAAGAGTCATCGTGATCGATCCCCAGCCGTTATTGGAGAATTGCAGAGTATTCAGTGCATTGACCACCTGTTTTGTCGCTCCTTCAACTCCTGGTGCTGAACCGGCCTGATAGTCGATGTCGCCGACGGTCCCCATGGAGACAAAGAACGTGATCCGCGCTTGATTTTCAGGGCTGTCTGAAGGTCTATGGATCAAAAAAAGGGGTTCACCATGCAAAAGGCGAAACGGCGCGCGCGGCGGCGGGTCGATGGGAATGATGGCTGTCCAGTTATTGACAAAACCATCCGGCTCTCTCTCGCATGAGACCAACTCGACAGGTGATTCCTGCGAAACTTGACGACACATCATGAAGGCACAGGACAAGATGACGAGGATAACAGTCAGTTTTTTCATCATCGTCCTCATAGCCTTATTTTCTCTGTCAGAAATGATGTCAAATCACCGTTATATTCAAGAAGGACGACTTGCGTTGCGCCGAGGCCACCCTCATCGGCCGATGATTTCATAAAAGAATAGAGTTTAATGACATCAAAAAAGGGGACATCCGGCTGCGCGACGATGGCACAAGTCAATTCGTTATCCGTCAGGATCTTTTTGTAATAACCCAATACCTGGTTGATGTTCTGAGACGACAGTCTGTCCATCTGGCGTGAAAGAGTGTGGTTGGGATCCATGAGCATTTTCGCCGTCGTGTGAATGATCACATTGCTATTCGGATCCTTTTTTGCGCTTTCAACACGAAGAATCTGCAGATAATTATCCGCGGAAATTTTTTCTCCTTTATGGAGGATGCGATATTTCACATGACTGCCGCTTTTATATACGAACACGGTCAGGTATGCCCGCACTTGCCCGACATCAGAAAACGCATTCTGAATCCTTAAATAGGCCTTTTCTCCCTGGCGGCCTCCAGCCTGTTTCATGATCAATGACGTCACCAGAAAAAAAAGCAGCAGGATGAAAATCACATCGATGAAGGATGTCAACCGTAAACTCGAGTTCGATTCTCTTTCTTTCCGCATGTCAACAACCTTGTAATTAGATAGCTGCGCTTTCAATGACTTCAAAATAGACCGATTTAAACCGGCTGAACGCGCGTAGAATTTGCAAAATTTTATGATACGTAAAATCTTCCGTCGCCTGTATGACCAGATTTGTGCTAGTTGCCAGGCGGATGAGTCTAGAGTCCATCATGTCCTCGACGCTTGCGAATGGCCCCCAAGTGGATTGCAGAATCTCGAGAGACTCTGTCCTGGCGACACCGCTAAAAACAGTTCCACCCTCTGCAATTTTGGCGCGAACAGCTTCATATTCTGCTGCATCTTTGACTGTCACGCTTTGATATTGGGCATTCGAGAAGACAAAGTATTTCTCTTTCCCTTGTTTATCCATCTCCATTGCCAGAATGAGAAAATCCGGTAGATCCAGGCGCAGGGCCTTGTAAACGCGGGGAAAATCGCTCAGTTCCTGTTCTTTTTCAAACCGATCTTCTGCGAAACGACCGGTTTCGATAAAACCGACGCCAATCACCGACAGCACCAGGAAAAAAATGAGCAGAATGAATACAATATCGACAAATGAGGGCAATTGGGGACTTATATTACCATTGCTGCTTTCTATATCGATTTCAAAATTCATCAAACATGACCTGTGGAATGAGTATTAACTGATAATTTTGCCAATTTCAATTTGCTGTTTGTACCATGCATTCTGCAGCCGTTTGATATTGCTCTCAGCGGCATGGTGTATGTAGAGAAGGATTATACCGACAATGAGCCCGATGATCGTCGTGATAATCGCCGAATAGATACCTGAGCTGAGCTCTGAGAGCAGCTCCTGATAGGCGCCGCCCTCTCTTGATGTTCTCAGAATGTTGTAAAAAGCGACAATGAGGCCGCAGACCGTACCCAACAAGCCCAGCATGGGTGCTGTCTCACCGAACATTTTGATTCTGTTCAGAGATATGTGTTTTGCCCTTTTGCTATAATTGCCCAACCGCATGCTTTCCAGCTCGTACTCAATTGCTTTTTCCATATCGCGATCCACCTTTTCAGTGACGGTGTCGTGATCGAAATTTGTGATATAATTATCCAGGCCTTGCTCAAAAATAGTGAGAATGCAAAAGGCGCCGTCATTATAGGCCTTGATGTCCGATCTGAGCAGCTCCAGCTCCTTGAGCGTAGCAGGATCTTTTTTATCTTTTACACTATCACGCCAACGCTGCATATATTCTTCAACCTTTATTTTCAGCTTGCCGTTCTCATTATGGTCTTGAAGACTCACGGCTCGATTGATTGATAGAGCCATATAACCGCCATAGAGCAAAAGCAGAATGATGAGAAAAACAATAGACCAGCCTGCAATCAGATCCATCTCCATAAAAGAATTAACAAAGGCTTTGATAAAAATAGTTTCAATGCGCCTCGCTCTTGTCGGTTCCTCAATTCTGAATGCAGCATGATAAACGCCGCTGCGAGCCATCACCTGGCTCGATCCGTTCAAGGCGTCCACTTGAAAATAGCAGTCATTGCTTTTCAAGTCCAGAGTAATCGCTGTTTTCAAAGAGTCTGTGAATTTAAAATCGACTTGTCTATTTGTCGTATCGCATACGTCTTCCATCACCGTGCTGTAGCGAACCCTATATTGCGCAGGGTCAACTTCCGACGTCCATTCAATGGAAAGTCGATAGTCGTTCTCCGAAAAATTTTCAAAAGAGGCTCTTGATTTATCAATTTCGATTAATGGCTGGTCATCCTGACCAAAACACGGCTGTACAGAGAAGAGCAGGCAACAGAAAAATACAGCATAATATACGAGACGCATGTGAAGCTCCATTTCCTATTTTAATCATTAGTCTTGTTGTGGACATCCGAAAGCGGAAATAACTTTGATATCACGAAAAGCCATTCTTGCGAGTTTGTCAGTTTTGCGAATTCGTAGAGCGCGTTATCAGCAATATCAAAATCCGGAATCAATGGATAGAGAATTTTTTGACTCACCTTTGTGTCCTTTGAAAACGCAATTTCCAACAGCTTTTGTGAATCCTTCGTCACCTTTGCAGCGAAATAGTTCGCCACCGGCAACTCGAGTGATCGCCATTCAGCGATTGCTTGCGTGGTATCGCCTTCTAAATAGTAAGAATAACCGCGCAAGAATTGAACATGCTGCTGATCATCGATCATATCAACGTACGGCTCACCGAATAGTTGCGCGGTCGACCGCTTATGCCTCATTTCTCCCTGCAGGCGATAGAGCAGCGATGTCCTGTTCCTCTCATCAGCCGACTCGCTTGTCAGAGAAAGGCATCTTTCAGCTTCATCATAATTTTTTAAAGCCGTCCGCAGCAAGGCATCACGGTCATTGGCCAGCCAGGCGTCGGCAATGGCCAGGTCACCCAAGCGAAGGAGCGCATCATAGCCAGAGTGGGAATAATTTGGATTGGACAACGCCTGCGGATTATCGAAAACTCGCTGCAGCCTTGCGCGCGTCAGACTCAGAGTATCGGCGGCATTCATGGAGGACAAGAGATTTTCCGGGAAAAGCTGCATAGCTTCGGCATACCAGTCTGCCGGTGTCTTTGGCGTCCATGCAAAGCTGATGCCGCCCTGCTTGACATCTCCAAGATAATCATTGTCCTCGTAGAAATTGAACGAATAATCAAGGGTCGGGAGATACTGATGTCCCGTCTTCATGAAGGCATTGGACGGCAGATCGAGGCTCAGGCCAAAGGTGAAGGAGGACTCTTTCGTATTCGTCCCCAGCCGCAGCCGCAAAGGCAAATATCCCTGCAGTCGCGAGATATTATACTCCAGGCCCAGATAGATTCCTCGCTGCACTCCGGAAAGAGTGACGACATCGTAGTCCAGCGAGACAAGTAAGGGGCGCAGCGCTGACGGCAAGCAGCTGCAGAATGGCGGCAGAAAGGCTAAACCGAGTCGCCCGGTCATCGGCACTATTTCCTCGTATCGGGAGTCAAGCGCCAGATCGGGCTTGTTGATGTTTTTAAAAGCAAGAGCAAAAGTGAACCAGTTGAGAAAATCGATTTCATCATTGTGATAATAGATACCGGCATTGAAACCAATCGCTGTCTTTTTCTGCTCGTATATATTATTCCAAATGACATCGATTCCGGCGCCGAGAGAAAAATCATTGAGATATCGTATGTTGTTGCTCGTGGCGAGGGCAAGGCTGAACGCACCCTGACTGCTGCTCAGGATACTATTTTGATGCACTATACCAAATTCATCAGCCTCCGTTATATCTGAGGTTAAATTCAGAAAACTCGCACCCAAAGTTAGGTTATTGAGCCTTTGAAAGATCGGCGAGTTGATGATCTCAAACGGCAAGCCGATCGAAAGACAGCTATAGTTGGCCTGACCAAAAAGAGAGGCCTGGGTGCCGACCATGCTGAGACCAGTCCTGCGCAATTGACCGAGTGCACCGGGATTCCAATGCAGGGCATTCGCGTCCTGGCCAATCGCCGTGTAGGCGCGCCCCAGGGCAAGCGCTCGCGCGCTCGGGCTGTAGCGCAGGAACTCACCGGGCTGGCCGTAGTAATCCGTTGCATAGAGTGCGGCGCCACAAACTGCAATGAGAAAAATACAAATAGCATGCGTTGCTTTTGTTAGCCTGTGCATCGCGATTTCCTAGAATTAATTTTCTGGAGTGGATTTTCTCAAGACGCCGATTTTTATCGGTTCGAGAGCCTCATCGTTGTCAGGTTTTATGATGGCCAGATAGGTGCCGCTGGCGACTAGGTCGCCATGGCCATTTCTCCCATTCCACTCAATAAAAAAGTTGTCGGCTGCCTGATTTGGCGATACCCGCAAACTCTCCCACACCAGGTTGCCAAATAGATCAAAAATGCGAATATCGACAGCAGAAACGTCCTGCAAAGGCAAATTGATGGTTGTCGATCGCTGCGCCGGATTGAAGGGGTTGGGAAAGTTGTAGGCGATGTTCTGCAGAGCCCAGGCGTCATCTGATTTGATATTGCTTTGATGGTCCACTTTTCCCAATGCAGCAAAAAGATCCGCTTCACTTGTCGTCTCAAATGATGGTTGTGTCTGATTTACATCTGCTTTATCAACGACATAGGCGAAAAGATGATGATGACCTGAATCACGCTCAAGCGAGATGACCGGATCATCGCCCAGCTGTTGTGTGTAGAACCATTTTTGCATCCCTGTAGCAGCAACGGAATCTCTTACGACAATACCGGCCACACCACTGCGACATTCACCCAGATCCTCTGCTTCGTAGATGACGCGCCATTCATCGCTATTGTTCACCCGCTGCACTGCTAGAGATCGCAGTTCCGGAGCAATAATATCGTGTCTGATCGTATCAGCAACAATCTCACTTTCAAATACATCATTTCGTGCCTGGGCAAAAAGGATGATATCGCACTCCACATCAATGGTGTCAATCGAGATATCAAAAAGTGCACTTGAGGCTGCCGGAACGATCTGCCAGTTTTCTTTCATCTCTTCCCCGGCAAATGCAAATCGCACGTGACTCCACTCGCCGCCATTCGCGTCGCGTTTGACGACGGCCTTTATCGTTCTCTCCTCATTGAGGGCATCCGTATACAAGCTGTCAGAATCCTGCGGATTGTCTGAATTGTATTCGGAGAAATCATAGAGAGACAGCGAAATGGCCGGCGGACGCAGTATCTTGACATTTGCTGTGATGACGCCACTTTCGTTGCCTGCCCGATCAATCAGGCTGATAGAATAAGTTCCGTCGTCAGTGAGGGTGTACGGTATGTGGCAGACCAGACTATCCGCGTCATAGTCAAATAGACTACTTGCCACCGTATCGAGCGACTGGTCATTGAGTTTTATTTCTGCAAATGACAGATATTTTTTATAGTCACAGTCTAATGAGACATCAAACTCAAAGTCTTCCAGCTCATCCTCTGCGACCTGATAATTTTGTCCATCCGGCCCGATGGTGATCTTTTGTTCGAGAAAGATGATGGAAGTCACTTCTTTACTTGTCGTAGCCATCCAGTTGCCGGCGCGGTCGCGGACAGTGCAGGCAATATCGGCTTGGAACAAATCAGCCAACCGAGTCAATGTAACCTGTGATCTGTCAGAAAAGGAAATGACCGTTGGCAAGGCGCGCATCCCTTGGTCCGTCAAAACGCTGCCATCACCTTCGATCATCAGAGAGTCGACGCCGCTTTGGTCATCGGACACATCCATGAACAGCGCCACATCAAGTCCGTTCGTATAACCGGTCTCCGCAGCTCGCTGAGCAGAATCCTGATCACTCAGCGAAAGCGAAACGATCATCGGGTTTTTGTCATCATAGCGAATAGAATCAGAGGACATGAATTCCTTCGGGGTTTGCGAGCCGTCGATCAAGCGCACCCGCCCCTGCACGCCATATCTGTTGCCCGAGACCAGGTGGTAAAAGTCGCCCAACGCAATTTGCTTCGGCTCACCCTTGCGCCAAACGATACTGTCCTTTTCATCACCCATGTAAAAAATGATTTCCGCCAGCTGCTCAGATTTGAAATTCGTGCTCACAGTATCCCATGCGACGACACTGTCGTTTGTCCAGCCCGCCTGCGCCGGGCTCTTTTTCGACGTATCCGATAGTGCAAAGCTGAAATTGGGCACAACCTGTATGGATTTCGTAATCGTCCTGGACTCATTGCCGGCAAGATCGATGACAGATATTTCAAAAATGCCATCGCCCGTCGGTAGAGTCAAAATGCTGTCAACACCGACGTAATACAGTGAACTGTCGACAACCATTCTGGAGATATTGTGATCCGCCGGCAGTTTCTCCTTTTGGAAAGAAATCTGAACAGTGACGCCTGTAGCGAACTCTTCCGACTGGCTGATCGGATCGTAAAGCCTGATGTGCGATTCATCCAATACAAAAATAGATGTATCCAGCGTTATACTGCCGAAAGCTCTATTGGACCGATTGCCGGCAGAATCACCAGCCTGATAGGCGAATGAGTATAAGGAATCGCCATCCGGCAAGTGAACCAGAAAAGACAGCGGCGCTCCGTCGCGGCAATCTACTGCCGGCTCGGATTGAGAGATTTTATAAATGTCGCTGTTCAGAGTTGTCATGTCGACGAGCACGTCCCGATCATTCGTCCAAAGCGCATAGGCGCCATAGCGGCCTGGCGCATCGCCCTCCCACGCCGACGTGTCACGAACCGTCACCCTGATATCCTCAATTTCGATGTCATATTTAATTGTATCGGCCAACCCGTTTTTCGACATATTGCCCAGCGCATCGATGGCTTTCAGGCTGAGGATGATCTCTTTGCCGGACGTGATAGCGCCAGTGACGCGACGCACATCGAATTTTAAACCACCATTGTCCGGCCATGGCACCACGACGCATGCGCTGTCACCGCAGATTTGCAGCGAGACAGGATCGCGCGGGTGAGGATCGTGTTCACAATCGTCGATGAGTACAGTGGTACTATTGCTGAAATCCGGATGTGGCGCCAGACACTCTTGTGTCGCTGCGTCCAGATCAGCCAGCCGAAACGACGTCAACTGGGGCGCCTTGCAGAGAAATTCTATCGCCTTTGTCGCTGTGGCCGCCGGATTGCCGGCGATATCGCTGGCATCGACCGTCACTGTCGATACAGTGTCTTTTTCGCCCAGATCGCTCACAGTTATTATGACGGAACAAGTATCCTGACTCTTTTCTGTACGAAATTCATAATTCACAGCGGGCGAAAAAGAGACCTTGATAGATTCTTCATCGACACCGGACAGCCTATCTGTAATTAAAACCGTCATTTCTATCGTGCCATAGTCGACAGTATCCGGGGAAGCATAGAGAGAGCGGACGCTATTCATGTCAATCTGAGGGGGTTGTCTGTCAATTTTCAAGGTGTCAATTACAAGACCATCTGCCTCTACGCCATCGATCTGCCAGAATGGCGCGAGGTCCACTCCTAGCCCGTGACTAGTGTGCAGATAACCTGCGTCACGCGCTGAAAAGTTGACAGTGTAGATGCCATCAGTCAACTTTGATACATCAACGTTGCCAGCAACGTCGAACGGGCCGGGATTTCCATCTGGCACATCAATGAATGTGCGAACGAGCGTCGTTCCGTCATATTTAAATGTGGCTGTATAGATACCAGCCGGGTCCGCCAAACCGCTATAGCTAAATTGCAGCGAGTCGGTTCGAAACCAGCCATTTTTTGCTTCGGCTGGATTCCCCCTTCTGTCTGTCCACTGCCAAAACTCTAACGTCGGTGCTGTAATATCTGGAATCGTGCTCACGATTACTGCTTTGGCCGGATCGCCGCTTACGCCTGAAGATCCTTTTGGCACATACAAAATTGCCCGATAATAGATTTTCTGTCCGATCCAGCTTGGCGGCACGACATGAAAAGCGCTCACTTCAGTGGCGGTCGGCGATGGCGCCACACGCTCGATCTCGGTAAAATTTGTATCCAGCGCCGCCTGTAACTCTATCAAGCAGTCCGATAGCGGCACATCCTTCCAGGGTAATTCAAGCGGATTTGGCAATCCATCCCAAAAGAGGGTGACCGTATCTCCTGTGGAAAAGACCGGTTTCACGAGCAATGTGATCGGAGGCACATCCGGATCGATGGGAATGGATATCGCGTTTAAAATGCTTTGCTGAACAAATTGTCGCAAGTCCATATTGGCTGTGGAAGACGTGCTCTGACCCCATAAGTACTTTCCACTGAAAACTAGAAGCCCAACCAAAACCAGCATTCTGCAATGCTGAAAGCCAAATCTTTTCATAGTGTACTTGTCTTTATTTTACTGGGTATTATCCTATCAACTCGTTCATTTCACCAAGAGCATACTCTGAACTTTAGTCATTTCCGGCTCATTTTCAGGCTTTATTGTCACTCGATAATAGTAAAGCCCACTTGCCACCGCTTGACCCGCGTGATCGACACCTGCCCAGAGAACGCTGTGGTTGCCGTGTCCTTCGCGTCGATCGGTCAACGTCGCAATCAGACGTCCTTGCACGTTGAAGACTTGCACCAGCACATGCGCATCTTCATGCAGTTGAAATGAAATAGACGTCGTTGGATTAAAAGGATTAGGATAATTGCTGATTGCCAGTTCCCTGTCCTTTCTTCGGATGGGCGCATTCATGTCAGCCAACTTTGTCACTCTCGTTACTGAATCAGGCTCCGACCATAGGCTCCGCGCCTTGTTGCGAAACAAAACGCGCGCACTGACATAATACTTGCCTTCTTTCGGGAGACCAACCAAATATTCGATCTCATTTCTTATACTATCTTCAGTGACAGAAATTTCCTGGTCGTTCACTCTCAAGATTAATTCGGCAATATCTTTTTTAAAATTGAAATGTTTCACCTCCACGACGACCTTTTCGATAGGTCTCGTCGTAAATTTCTCACCCTTATCGTCAATATCTTCGCATGAGAGATAGGTGATCACCGGCGGCGCCTGGCACCAGCCTGTGACTCTATCATTAGTCGACGTACGCCTATTGCCGACGTGATCCACAGATAACACATAATAAACGACAGAATCATTGTGAGCAATGCTATGAAATGAATCCCGATAGCTAGTTTCCGTGACTGTCATGCTATCGAGCGTGCCTGCAACCTCTCGATAGAGCACATAATTTTTAATTCCGCTCGGTTGATCACTTGCGCCTCCCCATCTCACTTCCATCCAACCTTCTGTATTATCATCACTCGTGATTGCTGATACACTCAAGAACGAGACATCAGTCGGAGCAAAACAGTCCGGAACAATCTCTAACGTGTCACTCCATGCACTAAAATTACCTTGAATATCTTTTAATTGCAAGCGAAAATAATATTTATGCCCATTGACAAAATTCAAATTTTTCGCTTTTTCATTGAGACGAAAGGTATACTGAACCGTATCGGAGGTGTCCTGAATGGCAAGCCATCCGCTGTCGAAGAAATAATATCCCTCACCAAATGCTCCATCGAAAAAACTGACGCTGTCCCGCACAGCCTGAAAGCAGAGAGAATGAGACTCCGGCAAGGGTAATTCAGAAATAGGGGTCGCGAGCGTTATGTCTGCACCCTTGTAGTACGGTTTCTTCTCAAAGTCGGGATGAGGATGAAGTACAGGCGTGGGCACCTCAATGACGATATCTGACTCTCTGCCAGAGCTCCTGTTGCCCACCGCGTCAATGGCATCAATCCGATAGGTGTAAACCTGCCCGGCGTGAGAATCGAGTGTATCTGTATAAAAATAGACAATGGGCGGACCTGCCATGCTGTACGCATCTACCGCCACAGTGTCGACCGTATCGATATTGGTCTGCGCGCTGTTACCTTCCGATCGGATGATTTGATAGAATGCCACTCCAGATACCGCATCGCTGACGCCATGCCAAGTTATCTCGACATATTTGTTCCAGTATGAACTTATGAAGAGATTGTCCACCCGGCCAGGTGACGAAGCGTCTTGGATCGAAAAAGTCGTATCCGAATACACATTCTGCCCATTTGGGAGAGATGCTTTGACAAAGTAACCATATTTATGGCCATCTTGCAAATCATCGACATAGGCCGTATCAAAAAGCGCTCTGGATTCTCGAAACGAATTCGCCACCAGACTTTTAACAATATTATTCTGAGTATCGAAATAGAAAACATCCTGAGTCCTGGCGCCATCGCGAATGGCGACCCATTTCAAAGTGTTGGAGTAATTGGCGGTAAATTCCGGTTCCGGCTCGATATGCGGCGGCGGAACGAGCTCGATCGAATAAAAATCGAGGTGGTTGATCCTTCCGCCATTTTCATCCGGGGGACCTGCATAATGGAATCTGATGATATTGTCGTTTTTGTGCAAATATTGATACTCGTGATCGATACGGATGTACACGTACTCTTCATTGGGATAGTCAATTTTGCTGGTCACATCTATGTCCGTACCTATACTATCACTCTTGTCTGAAATGATTTCGAGATTTGTTGTGCCATTAATGCCGAGCCGATACTGTTGGTTTTCTTGCCACAAGACACCGGGTTTAGAATACTTGGCCACGACATTGAACTTATAGTAGCCACCAAACGGTACATCCTTGAGAACAATGCAGCGACTCACTGTATCTGCCGAATTTATCCCAATGCGATCGTAGAGTATATATACCAATGTATCTTTATTCTCCTTGAAAGTCGCTTCGTAGCATTGATCATCGGCGCCTGAAATCGCTTGCCTAAGGCTTAGCGATGGAGAGGAAGAATCGCGGTCTGCGGAAAAAGCGATTGTGACCAGCGAGCAGAGAATCACGGTAAAAATCCTGCGGGAACTCATTTTTCACCTCATAAAAAGTTAAATGACTTGAGCGCCTCAAGACAGGAGAAAAACAGCAAAAATCTTACCAGAGATTGTGGCTGTTTGACTCTGGAATTACGCACCGCATCCATACGCGTGTTACATAAACGTACTTTATCGTTGGTATCCGTGCTTGACCTGCGCTCTTTGTATTCCCTTGCTTACAAAAATCATGTTGTGAATGAGAACAAATAGCGGTGCAGGATCTGATTTTCCGGGAAATTCCAACTATAACCTGATAAATTTTAACAACTTTTCCGAAAATAACAACGAAAATATTGGCTGCGATCGCCTGGACTCTGACTTATGGTACCAAAAATTCCACAATATGCGAAAAGAATTCGCTGCAACAGCATTGGGCATGAACAGTCGCCACATCATTGTCCTGTCTTGGCATGAAACAGATTTTTATCGCCAATTACATTTCAGGCACAGCAAAAAAAAGGATGACATCATCGTGCAAATGATGATTTTACGGCCGACTTTTTTCACAATCCTTCTTTCGAACCGCTGTGCGCTCGAGCTTTTTCAACGCTGCCTGAGAAGAGTGTGGAGGGATCTGATAGATGCACAAAAGACGATGCAAAAACAAAGTTTTTACAAAAATTCCTCCCAAAGACGATCAGTCTCTGGGAGGATCGCATCACTCATTTCAGCAACAGCAGCTTTTTCGTCTCACTAAAACCGTCCGTAGTCATTCGATAGTAGTAAATGCCGGACGGCGCCTTTATCCCCTGTTCATTATCGGCTTCCCAAACGACCTGGTGTATGCCGGCGGGATACTCGCCCTCGACCAGCATTCGCACCAGCTGTCCAGTCGTGTTGAAAATGGCAATGGTGAGATGATGTTCCGCCGGCAATTCAAACCTGATCGTGGTGCGCGGATTGAAGGGATTCGGATAGTTTTGTGCCAGGGCCAGCCTGATCGGCAAGGCTATGTGCGCTTCCACCAGCCCATATTCGGCCGTCAGGCCGGACGAATGCACTTCTTTCAGTTTATAAAAGTATCGTTCCCCGGCTTGAACATCGCGATCAATATAGCGGTAATGACCATCTGCTCGCGACTTGATGATCTCCTCATTGAGGTCGGCGAACGGTCCATCCTTTCGGCGGCTCTTGAGAAGGTAATATCCGACCGTGCCATCTTCTTTCGCGGTCTGCCACTCGATGCGCACGCTGTTATTTTCCACGGCCGCGCTTAAGTCAGACAGCTCAATCCCCGTGCTGCTTTGCAGATGGATTCGCCACGTCATGAACCGCTGGCCGCCATAGCCATCGTAAACCTTGACCCTGACAGCGGCGAACGAGTCGGGAAACGCCTCGCGCGTGAACACCAGCGGCAGAACCTGCGTGTCGCCCGCATAGGCGCTATTGACTGTCCATTCATAAAGTGCGACATCGCCGTTCGGATCTTCGGCCTCAACCTGAAAGGTCAGTTGTGAGCCAAAGGGCACTATCTTGACCGTATCCTCCGGCGCATAGCCGATGATCCTGGGCGGCTGATTGCGGATGTCGACGACAATATTCACCAGCGAACTGTCCGCTGCACCAAATTCATCCATGACGACAAACGTGACATGATGCTCGCCGGCCTGCGATATCGCCGGCGTCCAGACAAACTGTCGAGTGGCGTCCTTGTCGAATGTGGCGCCGCTCGGCAAATCGCGCGCAATATAATAGATATCATCAC